>JALRKU010000145.1 GCA_023254755.1 Aeromicrobium sp.
CTGGTCGGCGGTGCCCTCGGCGATCGCGCGGCCCTTGTCGATCACGATGATGTTGTCGGCGAGCAGGTCGGCCTCCTCGAGGTACTGCGTCGTGAGCAGCAACGTGGCGCCCGAGGAGACGAGGTCGGCGATCACCTCCCACATCTGCTGACGGCTGCGCGGGTCGAGGCCCGTGGTGGGCTCGTCGAGCACGATGACCGGTGGCTCCGCGACGAGCGCGCCGGCGAGGTCGAGCCGACGGCGCATGCCGCCGGAGTACGTCTTGGACGGTCGGTCACCGGCGTCGGAGAGGCCGAAGCGCTCGAGGAGCTCGCGTGCCCGCGCTGCCGCGCGAGCCTTGGGGAAGCCGTAGAGCCGGCCCACCATCTCGAGGTTCTCATAGCCGGTCAGGTGCTCGTCGACGGCCGCGTACTGACCCGAGAGGCCGATGCGCGACCGGACGCCGTCGGGGTCGGAGGCGACGTCGACGCCTGCGACCGTGGCCGTCCCGGAGTCGGCGCGCAGCAGCGTCGTGAGGATGCGCACGGCCGTCGTCTTGCCGGCGCCGTTGGGTCCCAGCAGGCCCAGCACGGTGCCCTCGGGCACGACGAGGTCGAGGCCGTCGAGTGCGGTGACGTCGCCGTAGGTCTTGACCAGGCCGGTGGCCTGGATCATCGGTGGTGTGTCGGTCATGGAGTCATCTTCCGATGAGGAACATTCACGGGAGTGATCCTGCCGCAAGCGACCGACAGATTTCACCTACACCTGCTGATAGCTGCTCAGGAAGTTGCCGAGACGCTGGATCGCCTCGGCCAGGTCGCGCGCCCACGGCAGCGTCACGATGCGCAGGTGGTCCGGGTCCGGCCAGTTGAACCCGGTGCCCTGGGTCAGCAGGATCTTCTCGCTCAGCAGCAGGTCGAGCACGAGCTGCTGGTCGTCCTTGATCGGGTGGACCTCGGGGTCGAGCCGCGGGAAGGCGTAGAGCGCGCCCTTCGGGACCACGACGCTGACGCCCGGGATCTTGCGCAGCTCCGCCACGGCGGTGTCGCGCTGCTCGAGCAGACGTCCCCCGGGAAGGATCAGCTCCTTGATGCTCTGGTAGCCGCCGAGCGCGACCTGGATCGCGTTCTGCGCCGGGACGTTGGGACACAGCCGCATCGAGCACAGCAGCGTGATGCCCTCGAGGTAGTCGCGCGCCGACTCCAGGGGGCCGGTGACGACGAGCCATCCGGCGCGGTAGCCGCACACGCGGTACGCCTTCGAGAGGCCGTTGAACGTGAGCGTCAGGACGTCCGGCGCCAGGCTCGCGAGCGGGATGTGGGTGGCGTCGTCGTAGAGGATCTTGTCGTAGATCTCGTCGGCCATGAGGACGAGATCGTGCTTGCGCGCGAGGTCGACGAGCCCTTGGAGCGTCTCGCGCGAGTAGACGGCACCCGTGGGGTTGTTGGGGTTGATGACGACCAGCACCTTGGTGCGGTCGGTGATCTGCGACTCCAGGTGCTCCAGGTCGGGGTTCCAGTCGTTGCCCTCGTCGCAGCGGTAGTGCACGGGCGTGCCGCCGGCGAGGTTCGTGACCGCGGTCCAGAGCGGGTAGTCGGGGACGGGGATCAGGACCTCGTCGCCGTCGTCGAGCAGTGCCTGCAGCGCGATCTGGATGAGCTCGGACACCCCGTTGCCGATCCACACGTCGTCGATGTCGATCGACGGGAAGCCGTCCTGCAGCTGGTAGTGGTGCACCACGGCGCGCCGTGCCGACTGGATGCCGCGCGACTCGGAGTACCCGGCCGAGGACGGCAGGCCCGCGATCATGTCCTGCAGGATCTCGGCGGGGGCGTCGAAGCCGAACGGCTGCGGGTTGCCGATGTTGAGCTTGAGGATGCGGTGTCCCTCGGCCTCGAGCTGCGCGGCTCGGGAGGCGACCGGGCCACGGATGTCGTACAGGACATCCCTCAGCTTCTCGGACTGGCGCCACACGTTGACCATGCGCCCCAGTCTCCCATCCGATCCCCGCCCGTCGGCGGGAGGCTCACCTCCTCGCCGCGCGTCAGTCGGCGTCGCGGATGACCTCGAGGGCGCGCTGGAGGTCGTCGGGGTAGGGGCTCGAGACCTCGACGTGCTCGCCGCTGCGCGGGTGCTCGAAGCCGAGCCGGACGGCGTGGAGCCACTGGCGGTCGAGCCCCACGCGGGCCGACAGCGTCGGGTCGGCGCCGTACAGCGGGTCGCCGACGCACGGATGGTGCAGCGCGCTCATGTGGACGCGGATCTGGTGCGTGCGTCCCGTCTCGAGCTTGATCTCCAGCAGGCTCGCGAACCGGTGCGCCTCGAGGGTGTCGTAGTGCGTGACGCTCTCGCGCCCACCGGCAGCGACGGTGAACTTGAAGTCGTGCCGCGGGTGGCGCGCGATCGGCGCGTCGATCGTGCCGGTGTGCGGATCGGGGTGCCCCTGCACGAGCGCGTGGTAGGTCTTGTCGACCGTGCGGTCGCGGAAGGCCTGCTTGAGCACCGAGTAGGCGTGCTCGCTCTTGGCCACCACCATCAGGCCGCTCGTCCCGACGTCGAGCCGCTGGACGACGCCCTGTCGCTCGGCGGCGCCCGACGTCGAGATGCGCACCCCGACGCCGGCGAGGTGGTCCAGCACCGTCGGACCGTCCCAGCCCACGCTGGGGTGGGCGGCCACGCCGACCGGCTTGTCGACCACCACCAGGTCGTCGTCCTCCAGCACGATGCGCATGCCCTCGACCTCGTGAGCGCGGACCGCCGCCACGCGGGGGGCCGGGATCGAGGCCTCGAGCAGTGCGCCCGGCTCGACCCGTTCGGACTTCGTGCTGGGCACCTGGCCGTCGAGCAGCACGTGCCCTTCGGCGATCAGCTCGCTGGCACGGGTGCGCGACAGCCCGAGCAGACGACCCAGCGCGACGTCGATGCGCTCCCCCGCGAGTCCCTCCGGGACGTGCACCACCTTGTGGTCGTACCCGCTCATGCGGCGTCACCCGCCAAGAGCTGCGATGCGCGCAGCACCGCACGACAGACCAGACGATTCGCTCGCTGACGCTCGCTCATGCGGTGTCACGCGTCCCGTCGAGGGCCACACCGCGCCACGAGCGCCACACGATGATGACGGCGGCCGCGGTCAGCGCGATGTCGGCGACGTTGCCCACGAAGGGGCCGTAGTCGATGAAGTCCACGACGTGACCGCGCAGCACGGCGGGCTCCCGCACGACGCGGTCGACGAGGTTGCCGACGGCTCCTGCGAGCAGCAGACCCAGACCGAGGGCCCACCAGCGGTCGCGCAGCCGGGCCGACATCCGGATGACGACCACCGAGACCGCGATCGCCACGACCGTGAGCACGATGGTCATCGACGAGCCCGTGCCGAGGGCTGCCCCCGGGTTGCGCAGGAACCGCAGCTGGATCAATCCAGGGATCACCTCGACGGGGTCACGCCCCTCCAGCCAGCGCACCGCGGCGATCTTGGTGACCTGGTCGAGCACCAGGCCCACCACGGCGACCACGGCGAACAGTCGGACGGCGGACGAGGGCGTCTCGTCGGACGCGTCACCGGGGTTCACCGGCGCTCCAGGCTCAGCGTGCATGTCGCCCCGATTCTCCCACACGGACCGTGACGCCCCGACCGAGCTCGAACCGTGCACTGCCCTGTCACGTGGAGCCCTTCATCGACCGGATCAGCTCCCATGACTCGCGACTGAATCGTGGACCAGCCCCGTGGAGACTTGGCCGGTCTGATCAGCACGTGGTCAACCATGATGAAGGCGGGCACTCGCGGATCGACGGTCATGGGCTGCCGGCGCGACCAACGAGATCCACCTCGACGACCCACCCGTTGAAGATCAGCTCCCCGCGCTCACGTCCACCAGGCAGGTCGGACTCATCGACCTTCTCGAACCACGCAGAGCCGGAAATCGGAGACAGCACCCGATCGCCTTTCCCCGTCGGGCCGTAACCGCACCAGGCTCGCTGGATGCCGATGACGCGGCCGATGAGGACCGGGAACTCGTGGTCGCTTGGATGGTGATCCTCGGCGTGAGTGATGCGGCGAGCGACGGCCGGTCCGAGGGCCGCGTCGTACCAATCGGGGTCCGGAGCGTCGTCAAGGTGCCACCGCACGGTGTCACCGACAGCGAAGTCATCCCCGCAGCACTCCATCTGCCACGCGGAGTACCAGACGACCGCGAGCGCCATGAAGACCTCTCACGCGTCAATGGGTGCGCTGCAGCGCATCATCGCCTTTCCTCGCGCTGCTTGCAGGACATGCAGAGCGTGGCGCGGGGGAAGGCCATCAAGCGCATCTTGCCGATCGGCTCGCCGCACGACTCACAGACGCCGTAGGTGCCGCGATCGAGCCGGTCGAGTGCCTTCTCCGTCTGCAGCAGGAGCTCGCGCTGGTTGGCGGCCAGCGACATCTCGGCGTCGCGCTCGAGCCCCTTGGAGCCGACGTCGGCCTGGTCGTTGCCGGCTCCGTCGACACCGTCGCGCAGCAGGTCCTGCAGCTCACGGGCCGAGTGGTTCAGCTCTTCACGCAGCCGCGTGAGGTCGTCCTCGAGCTCGGCGCGCACGGCTTTTGTCTCGGCCGCGGTCCACGGGCTCTCGTCGGCTCGGACCGCCAGCTTGGTGTTCGGCATGCGGGGAGACTAGACCCCCACCCGGCCGAAGACCAACACGACCCACCGGGAAGCCCGGTGGGTCGTGTCGAAGGGTGTGCGGACGACTAGAAGGAGTCGTCGTCGCCCAGCAGCGAGCGGACGCGACGGGGACCCGTCTCGACCGGCTGCTGCGTGGGCTGCGACGACGTGCTCTCGTTCGCCGCGAGCTGGTCGAGCTGGCTCTGGAAGTAGTTCTTCAGCCGCGCACGGTACTCGCGCTCGTAGCTGCGCAGGTGCTCGACCTCGCGCTGGATCTCGTAGCGCTCACGCTCGATCGTGGCCACGGCCTGCTGACGACGCTCGTTCGTCTCGTCGTCGAGCTTCTGCGCACGGATGCGGGCGTCGGTCTCGAGGCGGTCGGCCTTGCCGCGCGCCTCGTTCGTGATGCGCTCGGCCTTGGCCCGGGCCTCGCCCACGACGCGGTCGGCCTCCTCCTTGGCGGCGTCCATCAGCTGGTCGGCGTTCGACGACGCGATCTCCAGCAGACGGGCGGCGGCGGACGACGCGTCGCCCATCGAGGGGGCAGGCTTGGGCAGCGGGGTCGGCTCCGGCAGCGTGGCGACCGGCTCGGGCGCCGGCTCGGGCACGACTTCTGCGACCGGCCGAGGCTCGGGAACCGGCGGAGCGGCGGGCTGGGGGGTGCTGTCGACGGCCGGGATCAGGCCGGTGGGCTCGCCCGCGGAGACCGCGGCCACCTTGGCGCGCAGCTCCTCGTTCTCGACCGTGAGGCGCTCGAGCTCGGCCTCCACCTCGTCGAGGAACTGGTCGACCTCTCCCATGTCGTAGCCCTCGCGAAGACGGACGGGGGTGAAGCGCTTGTTGCGCACGTCCTCAGGCGTCAATGGCATTCGTGGTACCTCGGGGTTCGTCGTTGTCCGTGGACTCTTGGGTGCCCACCGTACTCCGACCGTCGTCACAACTGCCACACCCGTCGCGGCGTGGACGCGTGCCGCGCGTCACGACGGACCGTGGTTCCGGGCAGAACCGCTCAGAACGCCCGCTCCACGATCGCCAGGAGGATCCACAGCGCGACGAGCAGGATCATGGCCGACAGGTCCACCCCGACCGAGCCGAGGCGCAGTGGCGGCACCACCCGCCGGATCGCGCGCAGCGGCGGGTCGGTGGCCGAGTAGATCCCCTCGCACAGCACCGCGACCGCCCCGCGCGGGCGCCACTGCCGAGCCAGCAGCTGGACCCATTCGAGCACGAAACGAGCGAGGAGCAGGACGATCGCGATCCAGATGATCAGGACGAGCAGATCACCGATGGCGGAGGAGTCCACGCGTCAGCTCTGGTTGTAGAACCCGCCGGCGGCGAGGCGTTGCTTGTCCTCGTCGCTGACGGTGACGTTCGACGGCGACAGCAGGAAGACCTTGGCGGTGATCCGGTTGATGGTTCCGTGCACCGAGAAGATGAGGCCGGCGGCGAAGTCCACGAGTCGCTTGGCGTCGTCGTCGGCGATCTCGGAGAGGTTCATGATGACCGGCACGCCGCTGCGGAAGTGCTCGCCGACGGTGCGGGCGTCGTTGTAGGTGCGCGGCGTGACCGTCTCGATGCGCGCGAGGTCCGATGCTACGGCGGCGGCGGGCGCCGACGTGGTCACGCTCGGGCGACGACGCTCGCTGCGACGCTCCTCGATGCTCGCCACGGGAGCCGGGCGGACCGCCGACTGTCGCTTGGGCTGCTCGTCGACGACGTCGTCGTCGAACGACTCGTCGAGCTCGTCGAAGTCGGCCTGCTCGACCAGGCCGAGGTACTCGCCGACCTTACGCATTGCGCCAGCCATGGGGACTC
>JALRKU010000175.1 GCA_023254755.1 Aeromicrobium sp.
AACGCGTGCGACACGAAGGGGTAGAGGCCCTCCTCGTCGATCTTGACGTCGAACACTGCGCCGCCGCCTGCGGGGACGAGCACGGTCTGGACGCCGGTCTGGAACTGCGTCATGTCGCCGTTCACCCACGCGCGATCGACGACCTCGAGCGCATCGTCGGTCTGATGCAGAGGTAGCCAGAAAACTACTTGTCGACAAGTCGCCACACGCGGCAGAGACCTCGAGCGTGGCCGCGCAGCCAAGGACGAGCAGCGAGGCCGAGGCCGCGAGGGCGATCCCGTGGATGCGCGTCGGCACGTCGCCGGACGGCTCGAGCATCCACGAGCCGCGCATCGACCACGACGACGAGTGGAGGTCCTGCTCGACCCACGGCCACGGTCCGCCCAGCACGACGGTCGGACCGGCCGCCGCCACCGAGGTGTCGGTGATCGGCTCCCGGTCGAGCAGGACCCACGCCATCAGGCACCAGACGCCGAGCGCTGCACCGAGCAGCGCGACGGGCCACCGGTGCACCGCAGGGACCGCCTGGCGAACCAGGGCGACACCAGCGAGCAGGACGGCGACGGCGACACCACAGACCAGCCCGGCACCGATCGTCTGCACCGTCGCCAGGCACCCCACGACGGTCGCGGCCCAGACGAGGGCCGTGCGCTGCACGCCGATCACCGCTGCCTCGCCCCACGCGAGCGCCACGCCGATCAGCGCCGGAGCGACACCGGTCCAGCGGTCCTCGCCGTCGTCGAAGAAGTACTGGGTGCCCACGGGGGACGAGACCACGGCGTGCATCAGGGCGACGTGACCGATCGCGAGCACGACGCACGCGACCACGGCGACCGGCCGCCGCACGTCGAGCCCGCCCGTCATGCCCCCATCCTCGCCGACGATTCGCCTCCGGGGACGCAGAAGACCCCGGCCCGTGGGGGGCCGGGGTCCTCGTGGGTCGGGCGCTGTGCGCCCTGGGTCTCAGGAGATGTACTCGGAGAGCTCGTTGAGGATGACCGACTTGGGCTTGGCGCCGGTGATCGAGCGGACGAGCTCGCCCTTGACGTAGAGGTTGATCGTCGGCAGACCGATGACCTTGTACTGCGCCGGGGTGACCGGGTTGGCGTCGGCGTCCATCTTGACGACGGTCAGCTTGCCCTCGTTCTCGGCCGCGATCTCCTCGAGGATCGGGGAGACCTGACGGCACGGACCGCACCAGGACGCCCAGAAGTCGACGAGCACGGGTCCGTCGGCACCGAGCACGGTGTCCTGGAAGTCAGCGTCGGTGACGGCAGTGAGATCGGCCATGGAATGTCTCCTCGTAGATTTGTCGATATGTAGAGTTCGTGGTGCTCAGTCGATCAGGGCGACGTCGGGGGCCGGGGTCCCGGCCGCCTCGAGGTCGGCCAGGAAGCGCTCGGCGTCGAGGGCCGCCGAGCAGCCCGTGCCCGCCGCGGTGATCGCCTGACGGTAGGTGTGGTCGACCAGGTCGCCGGCGGCGAACACGCCCGGCAGGTTGGTCGCGGTCGACCCGGGCCGCACGAGCACGTAGCCCTCGTCGTCGAGGTCGACCTGCCCAGTGAGCAGCTCCGAGCGCGGGTCGTGGCCGATCGCGATGAACAGGCCCGTCGCGTCGAGCTCCCGCGTCGCTCCGGTGACCGTGTCGCGCAGCGTCACCGACG
>JALRKU010000265.1 GCA_023254755.1 Aeromicrobium sp.
CAGCCTCGATGACCTCGGGACGCCCCTGAGCGAGGTCACCTTCGTCGTCGTCGACCTCGAGACGACGGGCGGCAAGCCCGCGGACGCCGGCATCACCGAGATCGGGGCCGTCAAGGTCCGCGGCGGCGAGGTGCTCGGTGAGCTGCAGACGCTGGTCAATCCCGACGAGACCATCCCCGCCTTCATCACGGTCCTCACCGGCATCACGAACCAGATGGTGGTCGAGGCGCCACGGATCGCCGAGGCGCTGCCGAGCTTCCTGGAGTTCGCCCGGGGCAGCGTCCTCGTCGCCCACAACGCGCCGTTCGACGTCGGCTTCCTCAAGCACGCCGCGCGCGAGCTCGGTGTCACGTGGCCAGGGTTCGAGGTGGTCGACACCGCAGTGCTGGCCCGCAACGCGCTCACCCGCGACGAGGTCCCGAACGTCAAGCTGGCGACCCTGGCCGCGCACTTCCGCGCGACGACGACGCCGAACCACCGGGCCCTGTCCGACGCCCGGGCCACGGTCGACGTGCTCCACGGCCTGTTCGAGCGCCTGGGCAGCCTGGGCGTCTCGACCCTCGAGGAGCTCTCGGCCTTCACCTCCAAGGTCACCCCCGCCCAGCGCCGCAAGCGAGGCCTGGCCGACCACCTCCCCGACCTGCCGGGCGTCTACCTCTTCCGCGACCGCCGCGGCGACGTGCTGTACGTGGGCACGTCGCGACACCTGCGCACCCGGGTCCGGTCGTACTTCACCCGGTCCGAGACGCGCACCCGGATGGGCGAGATGATCGCGTTGGCCGAGCGGGTCGACGGCGTCGTGTGCGCCACGACGCTCGAGGCCCAGGTGCGCGAGCTGCGGCTGATCGCGCGCCACCGGCCGCCGTACAACCGGCGGTCGAAGTTCCCGGAGCGCGTCAGCTGGGTCAAGCTCACCCGCGAGCCGTGGCCGCGACTGTCCGTCGTCAGCTCGGTGCGCGACGACGACGCCGACTACGTCGGACCGTTCGGTCACCGTGCGGCCGCCGATGCGGCGGTCGCGGCCCTGCACGACACCTACCGCATCCGCCAGTGCGGCGGACGCATGCCGCTCGCGCCGCGCGGCACGGCGTGCGCCCTCGCCGAGATGGGGCACTGCCTGGCGCCGTGCGACGGCCGGGTCGACGCCGTCACCTACGGCGCCGAGGTCGAGCGCGTGCGCGCCGCGCTCACCGCCGATCCCGCCGAGGTGGTCGACGCGGTGCACGCCCGCATGGCGGCCCTCGCCGCCGCGCAGCGGTTCGAGGAGGCCGCTCGGTGGCGCGACCGCCTGCTGGGACTGCTGCGCGGAGCCACGCGCGCGCAACGCCTCCTCGAGGTGTGCTCGTCCGACGAGCTCGTGGCGGCGGCGCCCCACGCCGACGGCTGGGAGGTGCACGTCGTCCGGCACGGACGCCTCGCGGCCGCGGGGGTGCTGCCGCCACGCACGCCGTCCGGACCGTGGGTCGACGCCCTGCTCGCGACGGCCGAGACCGTCGTCCCGTCGTTCGGGCCCACCCCCGCCGCCGGCCACGAGGAGACCGAGCTGATCAGGCGCTGGCTGACCGTCCCCGGCGTGCGGATCGTCCGTGGCACGTGGACCGCGCCGCGGCACGGCAGCGCGCGTCACCTGGAGCCGCTCGAGCAGGTCGAGCAGCAGCGTCGCGATCTGCTGGCGGGCTGACGGCGCGGTCTACAGTGGCGCCATGATCACCGCGATCGTCTTCATCCAGGCCGAGGTGGCCCAGCTCTCGGACACGGCGGCCAGGATCGCCGACATCGACGGCGTGAGCGAGGTCTACTCGGTCACGGGCGACCTCGACCTCGTCGCGATGGTGCGCGTCGCCGAGATCGACGGCGTGTCCGCCGTCGTGGCCGACGGCATCAACCGCGTCGACGGCGTGCTCTCCACCCAGACGCAGATCGCCTACCGCGCGTACAGCCGCCACGACCTGGAGGAAGCCTTCTCCCTCGGTCTGTAGCAGCGCCGGCGGGTCAGCCCCGCAGCTCCTGGGTCACGTCCGACCACGCCGCGAGGGTCGCTGCGGCGGCCCCGGAGTCGATCGAGACGGTCGCGCGCTCGAGGGCTCCCCGCAGCCGGTCGACCAGGTCGCCGTCGCCGCCCGTGTGCGCGGCGATCGCCGCAGCCGCGTTCAGCAGCACGGCATCGCGGACGGGCCCGGTCTCCCCTGCGACCACCCGGCGGAAGACGTCGGCGTTGTGCGCCGCGTCGGCGCCGCGCAGGTCGTCGGCGGTGGCCCGGGCGATGCCGAGGTCGAGCGGGTCGAGCACGGTCTCGTCGACCCGCCCCCCGGCCACCACCCACACCCGTGACGTGGTCGTGGTGGTGAGCTCGTCGAGACCGTCGTCGCCCCGGACCACCAACGCGTCGGCTCCCCGGTCGGCCAGCACCCCGGCCATCAGCGGCGCCATG
>JALRKU010000390.1 GCA_023254755.1 Aeromicrobium sp.
CAAGGTCTACGGCGTCACGCGTGAGCGCATCCGCCAGATCGAGTCCAAGACCATGAGCAAGCTGCGGCACCCGTCGCGCTCGCAGGTCCTGCGCGACTACCTGGACTGACCTCCGCGCGGCGCGACAGCCGGTCGAGACGAGGAGGGGCCCCGCACCATCGGTGCGGGGCCCCTCGTCGTCGTGCGTCGATCAGTCGACGACGACCTCGGGCTTGTCGGTGAGTCGGGCGCTCTCGTCGTGGATGTCGGCTTCGAGCTCGCGCAGCTTGTCCTCGTGCTGACGGGCGTGGTGGGCGCAGAAGAGCAGCTCACCCCCGCCGCCGAGGGTCACGCGCACGTAGGCCTGCGCGCCGCAGCGGTCGCAGCGGTCGAGCGCATCCAGTGGTGCGGTCGCGGTCAGTGTCGTCACGGTGACCTCATCTCCTCGGGGGGCTGACGGGGGAGTCAACATCCAACCACGGACCCCGTATTCCGCACTCCGGTTGGTGACCTATCCCATAGATACTCCCGGGTGCCCACAAATCGATGCAGGCGCGCGGTCGGGCCGCGTGTCTCTCCGCTCACGTCGGACCCGCGGACTAGGCTGCAAACAGCCGAGGACGTCGGCGGTTTCACCACGCACCAGGGAGGTCCGGACCATCGACACGCAGGCGTACGACGCGCGCAACCTGCTGGTGCTGGAAGGCCTCGAGGCCGTCCGCAAGCGGCCCGGCATGTACGTGGGGTCCACCGACACCCGCGGCCTGATGCACTGCCTGTGGGAGATCATCGACAACTCGGTCGACGAGGCGCTGTCGGGCCACGGCACCCACATCGAGGTGATCCTTCGTGGCGACGGCTCGGTCGAGGTGCGCGACGAGGGCCGCGGCGTCCCGGTCGACACCGAGCGGAAGACCGGCCTGTCGGGTGTCGAGGTGGTCTACACCAAGCTCCACGCCGGCGGGAAGTTCGGCGGCGGCTCCTACAACGCCACCGGCGGCCTCCACGGCGTCGGCGCATCGGTCGTCAACGCGTTGAGCTCGCGCATGGACGTCGAGGTCGACAAGGGTGGCGCCACGTGGGCGATGTCGTTCCGCCGTGGCGAGCCGGGCGTCTTCGACGGCGACGGGCCCGAGGCCGGGTTCACGCCCGACAACACGCTGCGCAAGATCGGCAAGGTCGCCAAGACGCGCACCGGCACGCGCGTGCGGTACTGGGCCGACCCGCAGATCTTCATCAAGACCGCCGCCTTCAGCTACGACGATCTCGTGGCTCGCGCGCGACAGACCGCGTTCCTGGTCCCGGGGCTCGAGCTGCTGATCCGCGACGAGCGCACGGCGGAGAACCAGGGCGAGCTGCACGAGGAGAAGTTCCGCTACGAGGGCGGCATCACCGAGTTCTGCGACTTCCTGGCCGCCGACGAGCCGGTCACCGACGTCCTGCGTCTGTCGGGCGAGGGCACGTTCACCGAGACCGTCCCGATGCTCGACGCCAAGGGGCACATGACGCCCCAGGACGTCGAGCGCGATCTCGGCGTCGACGTCGCGGTCCGCTGGGGCACCGGCTGGGACACCAAGGTCGCGTCGTTCGTCAACATCATCGCCACGCCCAAGGGCGGCACCCACGTGCAGGGCTTCGAACGGGCTCTCACCAAGACGTTCAACGACGTGCTCCGCACCACCCGGCTGCTCAAGGCCGGCGATCCCGACGTCGTCAAGGACGACATCCTGGAGGGTCTCACCGCCGTCGTCACGGTCCGGTTGGCCGAGCCCCAGTTCGAGGGCCAGACCAAGGAGGTGCTGGGCACGCCACCGGTCACCCGCATCGTCAACCAGGTCGTGGCGCGCGAGCTCAAGGAGTTCCTGACCTCCAACAAGACCGCGCACAAGGCCAAGGCCCGCGCCGTCATGCAGAAGGTCGTCGACGCGTCGCGCACGCGCATCGCCGCCCGCACGCAGCGCGACAACCAGCGCCGCAAGAACGCGCTCGAGTCCAGCACGCTGCCGGCCAAGCTCGCCGACTGCCGCAGCAACGACGTCGAGAAGTCCGAGCTGTTCATCGTCGAGGGCGACTCGGCGCTCGGCACCGCCAAGGCGGCCCGCGACTCCGAGTTCCAGGCGCTGCTGCCGATTCGCGGCAAGATCCTCAACGTGCAGAAGGCCACCGTGGCCGACATGCTCAAGAACGCCGAGTGCTCCTCGATCATCCAGGTCGTCGGGGCTGGGTCCGGCCGCACGTTCGACCTCGACGCGGCGCGCTACGGCCGCATCATCTTCATGGCCGATGCCGACTCCGACGGCGCGCAC
>JALRKU010000351.1 GCA_023254755.1 Aeromicrobium sp.
CGGTCCGTGCCGCGATCGGTCCGAACACCGCCGCCGTGCTGATGGAGCCGATCCAGGGCGAGGCGGGCGTCGTCGTGCCGCCCCAGGGGTTCTTCGCCGGCGTGCGCGAGCTCTGCGACGAGAACGACGTCCTGCTCATCGCCGACGAGATCCAGTCGGGCCTGGCCCGGACGGGCCGGCTGTTCGCGCTGGACCACGACGACGTCCGCGCCGACCTGTACACCCTCGGCAAGGCGTTGGGCGGCGGCATCGTCCCGGTGTCGGCCGTGGTGGGTCGCGGTGACGTGCTCGGCGTCCTGAGGCCAGGCCAGCACGGATCGACGTTCGGCGGCTACCCCGTCGCGTGCGCGGTGGGCCGCGCCGTGGTCGACCTGCTGGCGACCGGCGAGTTCCAGCAGCGCTCGGCGGAGCTGGGCGCCCACCTGCACCAGCGGCTCGACGGATTGATCGGCAAGGGCGTCTCGGCCGTGCGCGGTCGAGGCCTCTGGGCCGGCGTCGACATCGACCCCCAGGCGCGCACCGGACGCGAGGTGTCGATGGCGCTGCGTGACGCCGGGGTGCTGTGCAAGGAGACGCACGAGCGCACGCTGCGCATCGCTCCCCCGCTCGTCATCACCCTCGACGAGATCGACCACGCGGTCGACGCGCTGGCCGAGGCCGTCAACGCCTGACCGCGAGCGATCGCTAGCTCAGCAGCTCGCGCACCCTCGGCACGACCTCGGTGCCGTACAGCTCGATCGAGGCCATCAGCTGCTCGTGGGGCAGGGTGCCGTGGCTGTACTTCATGTCGAAGCGGTCGAGGTCGAGAAGCCGGACCGTGCGCGCGATCTTGGTCGCGACCGTCTGCGGCGCGCCGACGTAAAGGGCGCCCTGCGGGCCGCACGCATTCTCGAACTGCAGACGGCTGACCGGCGGCCAGCCCCGCTCACGGCCGATGCGGGTCATGTAGCCCTGGTAGTGCGGCCACAGCTCCTCGCGCGCCTGCTCGTCGGACTGCGCGACGTGGCCGGGCGAGTGCACGCCGACCGGCAGCTGCGGCTGGCCCAGCTCGTCGAGCGCCCGTCGGTACAGCTGCGCGAAGGGCGCGAACTGGTCGGGCGGACCCCCGATGATCGCCAGCATCAGCGGGATCCCGTAGCGGGCGGCGCGGACGACGGACTCCGGACTGCCGCCGACGCCGATCCACGACCGCAGGCCGTTCGCCGTCTTCGGGTAGACCTCCTGCTCCACCAGCGGCGGCCGCAGCGACCCCTGCCAGCTGACCGGGCCCTCCGCCCGCAGCGCCGCGAACAGGTCGAGCTTCTCGCTGAACAGCGTCTCGTACTGGCCCAGGTCGAGGCCGAACAGTCCGAACGACTCCGTGAAGGAGCCGCGCCCCAGGATCACCTCGGCACGACCGTTCGAGAGCGCGTCGAGCGTCGCGAACCGCTGGTAGACCCGGATCGGGTCGTCGCTGCTCAGCACCGTCACCGCGGTGCCGAGGCGGATCCGCTCGGTGCGTGCGGCGATCGCCGCCAGCACGACCTCGGGAGCCGAGACCGCGAAGTCGTCACGGTGGTGCTCCCCCACCCCGAAGAAGGCGAGCCCCAGCGAGTCCGCCAGGACCCCCTGCTCCACGACGTTGCGGAGCACCTGCGCGTCGTGCAGCGGCGTGCCGTCGGCGTCGACCGTGACGTCGCCGAACGTGTCGAGACCGATCTCGACGTCGGCCCCGGTCACGACGTCACCGCCACGATCG
This sequence comes from Aeromicrobium sp., assembly GCA_023254755.1. Classification (GTDB taxonomy): domain Bacteria; phylum Actinomycetota; class Actinomycetes; order Propionibacteriales; family Nocardioidaceae; genus Aeromicrobium. The sequence continues at coordinate 1,739 of JALRKU010000351.1, forward strand.
CGTCGACCGCCTCGAGCGCGACGATGCTGTCGGACAGCGGGCGCATCGGGGTCTCCCGCTCCCCCGCCGCGATCCGGCGTGCTGCCTCGGCCGCCTGGAAGTGCAGGCCGTCGACGTGGAGCGCGGACGGCTCCTCGTAGGCCAGCACCCGTGAGCCGTCGGCCGACGACCACGTCATCGGACCAGGACCGTTGTGCACCGGCTCGACGACCAGGACGGCGTCGTCGCCGACCAGCCGCAGGTCGTTGCGGGCGGCGCCGTACATCGTGGTCCAGAACGACGACAGCACGTCGTCGTCGTGCGTCATGGTCACGGCGACCTGGCCCGTGACGCCGGTCGGGTGTGCGGTCCCGGAGGCCGTGAGCGTGGTCGGCGGGCCGACGAGGGACGTGATCATCGACAACGGGTAGATGCCGAGATCGAGCAACGGACCGCCGGCCAGGGCGGGGTCGAAGATCCGATGGTCGCCGGTGAAGTGCTCGCCGTACTCGCCCGAGATCGACCTGAGTCGTCCGAGCGCGCAGTCGTCGAGCAGCTGTCGCAGCACGTCCCACTTCGGCAGGTACAGCGTCCACAGCGCCTCGGCGCAGTACCGGTCGGTGGCGACCGCGACCTCGGCGATCTTCCGGGCGTCGCCGGCGTTCGTCGCCAACGGCTTCTCGACGAGGACGTGCTTGCCCGACTCCATCGCGAGGATCGCGAGATCGGCGTGCGTGTCGTGGGTCGTGGCCACGTAGACGACGTCGACGTCAGGACGCTCCGCCACCGCCTCGTAGCCCTCGACCGCGACGTCGACGCCCCACTGCTGCGCGAACGACGCGGCGCGCGCGAGGTCGCGCGAGCCGACTGCGGTCACCTGCTGCGCCGTGTGCTTCTGGAGGGCGCCGACGAATCGCGACGCGATCCACCCCGGTCCCATCACGCCCCAGCGCAGCGGAGGGGCCTGGCGCGGATCGGGGACCCGCGAGGCCGGCAGAGTCGTCGGAGGCGTCATGACAAGCATGATGCACCAGGCGCCCACGCGCGGGCGCTAGCGTGATGGTGTGCCGACCCGCCCCGCCCGAGGCTCCGACGTCCCTGCGCTCGCCGAGCTCGCCGCCCTCACCTTCCCGCTCGCGACCCCCGCGCACGTCACGGCGGAGTCGGAGCAGCAGTTCATCGACGAGGTGCTCTCCCCCGAACGGTTCGAGGCGTACCTCGCCGACCCCGACCGCGACGTCCTGGTCTCCGACGCCGACGGCGTGCTCGCCGGCTACGCGCTGCTGGTCCACGGCGAGACGACCGACGACGACGTGCGGGCCGCGCTCACGCTGCGGCCCACCGCGGAGCTGAGCAAGTGCTACGTGCACCCCGACGCCCACGGCAGCGGCACGGCGCAGCAGCTGGTCCTGGCGGCGTTCGCCGCCGCCGAGTCCCGCGGGGCGCAGGGGATGTGGCTCGGCGTCAACCAGGAGAACGTCAGGGCCCAGCGGTTCTACGAGAAGTCCGGCTTCGTCCGCGTCGGCACCAAGCGGTTCCGGGTCGGCGCCGGACTCGAGCACGACTTCGTCTACGAGCGGCCGCTGCGGTCTGGTCGTTGACCGATCTGGAGGACCACGACGCCGGTCGGCAGCAGGACCTCGACGACGCTGCCCGGGGTGACCTGTCGCCCGCGTCGGGTCTCGACCTCGCCGTCGACGAGCACGTCGCCGTCGGCCACGATGGCACCGGCCTGGGCGCCGGACTCGGCGAGGCCGGAGAACTTGAGCAGCTGACCCAGGCGGATCATCTCGCCGCTGATCTCGATCACCTCGGGCTCGCTCATGCGTCCACGATAGGCCGCCTGACGAGTGCCGTGGAGGTCCTGCCCCGCGTCGGTAGGCTGGACCCACCATGACCGACTCCGTCCGCGCCGACGTGTGGGTGTGGAGCGTGCGGGTCTACCGCTCACGGTCGCTCGCGACCGCCGCCTGCAAGGCCGGCCACGTCGCCGTCAACGGCACCAAGGTCAAGCCGTCGGCACCCGTGCGGGTGGGCGACCGGGTCGAGGCCCTGACACCGGGCGGGAGCCGGGTGCACGTCGTCAGGACGCTGCTGACCAGGCGCGTCGGTGCCGCGATCGCCGCCGAGGCGATGGAGGACCTGTCGCCACCGCCGCTGCCCAAGACCGAACGACCCGCCCCGGTCGCGGTGCGCGAGCGGGGCGCCGGACGACCCACCAAGCGCGACCGCCGCCGGCTCGACCGCCTGCGCGGTCGCTGAGACGCCCCGCCGACCTCGGCTGCCTGGATCTAGGCTCGGACCGTGACTCGACCGCTGCGACGCCTCGGCTTCCTCACGATCGGCCTGTTCGACGAGGACGACCCGGGACCCGGCCACGAGAGCACCCTGCGGATCATCGAGCTCGGTGAGCAGCTCGGGTTCGACAGCGCGTGGCTGCGGCACCGCCACCTGCAGCACGGCATCTCCTCGCCGGTGGCCGTCCTGGCCGCCGCCACGCAGCGCACCCGCCACATCGAGCTCGGCACCGCCGTCACCCCGCTGGGCTGGGAGAACCCCTTCCGGCTGGCCGAGGACTGGTCGACCGTCGACGTGCTGAGCGGCGGTCGCCTGAACCCGGGACTGAGCGTGGGACCACCGACCCACTTCGACGACGTCCGTGCCCACCTGTACCCGGACTCGGCCGACGTCGAGGACTTCGGGTACGGCCGCGTCGAGCGTCTCCTCCGCGCGCTGCGCGGCGAGCCGGTCAGCACGTTCGAGGGGACGGAGGGCATCGAGACCTACTCCCGTCGCATCCAGCCGCACGCGACCGGTCTCGCCGAGCGCGTGTGGTACGGAGGCGCCGGACTCCGGTCGGCGGAGTGGACCGGGCGGCAGGGCCTGAACCTCCTCACCAGCAGCGTCGTGCGTGCCGAGGAGGACGACGACTTCGCGAGGGTCCAGCGCTCCCACATCGACCTCTTCCGCGCGCATCATCCCGACGGCGACGCGGCACGCGTCTCGCAGGGCCTCGTCGTGGTGCCGACCGACGGTGCGACCCCCGAGCAGGTGGCACGCTACGAGGCCTACGCCGCGGCCAGGCTCCCTCGCACCCGGGAACCGCAGGGGCCCGGGCGCATCCTGTTCGCGCCCGACCTGGTCGGCCCGTCCGAGCTGATCGCCGAGCAGCTGCTGGCGCACGACGCGTACCAGGCGGTCGACGAGGTCGTGTTCGCCCTGCCGTTCACCTTCGAGCACGACGACTACGTGCAGATCCTCACCGCCATGGCGACCCGGCTCGGTCCCGCGCTGGGCTGGTCACCGCAGCAGCGGTAGCAGGTGGTCGACCGCGAGCGGCGCCAGCACCAGGTCCCCGGGATCGCCCGGGTCCACCCAGGCCGACGTCTCGATCTCGGCGCCGACCCGGTGCTCGTGCGTCGCGACGTCGAGCCTGAAGCACTCGGCGACGAGAGCGTGACCGGGTTCGTTCGCGGCGTCGGTCGAGAAGGAGCCCAGGGGGTTCAGTCGCTCGGCCGCCACGTCGAGGTCGAGCTCCTCGACCAGCTCTCGGCGCAGCGCCTCGACGGGACTCTCCCCGGGCTCCGGCTTGCCTCCGGGATTCATGAAGGCGGCGGTGCCGCGCTTGCGCACCAGCAGGGTCCTGCCGTCGGGTCGCACGACGAGCGCCGCCACGACCCGGATGACCGGACGACCGCTCACACGAGGTCCTCGGGGTCGAACGTCGCGCCGCCGGCCCGGGCCGCCAGCTGGTCCAGCAGCACCTCGACGTCGTCGCCGAACAGCGGGATCGACGGCTCGCCCCCGGTGACGAAGCCCGACTCGACCATGCGATCGACGAGCTCTCGCATCGGCGCCCAGTACGCGGTGTCGACGAACGCTCCGGGCTTGGCGTGGATGCCCAGCTGTGCCCACGTCCACTGCTCGGTGATCTCCTCGAGGGTCCCGACGCCCCCCGGCAGCGTCAGGAACGCGTCGGCCCGCTCGGCCATGAGCGCCTTGCGCTGGTGCATGTCGTCGACCACGTGCAGCTCGGTCAGTCCGTGGTGGGCCAGCTCGCGGTCGTCGAGCTGGCGCGGGATCACACCGACCACCTGTCCGCCGGCCTCGAGCGCGGCGTCCGCGACGGCGCCCATGAGGCCCACGTGGCCTCCTCCGTACACGACGGTGGCGCCCCGCCGCGCGATCGCGCGTCCCGCGCGCTCTGCCAGCTCGCTCCAGCGCGGATCGACGCCGAAGCGCGACCCGCAGAACACCGCCACCGCGTCCAGAGCCATGGTCGGAGCCTACTGAGACGATGGACTCGTGAGCGCACCGACCGTCCGCGTCGCCGGCCCCGCCGACGCCCGTGCCGTGGCCCGCTCGCTGCGTGCCTTCAACCTCGAGTTCGACGACCCCGCACCCGACGAGGACTGGCTCACCGACCGGCTCGCGACTCTTCTCCTCGACGACACCGTCGTTCTCGTCACCGAGCGCCCTGACGACGACCTCCCGGCAGCCTTCGCGCTGATGCGACTGCGGCCCTCGCTGTGGGACGACGCCGACGAGGCGTACCTCGCCGAGCTGTACGTGCGCCCCGAGCTGCGTGGCCAGGGTCTCGGCCGAGCGCTGCTGCTCGCGACCGTCGACGAAGCCGTTCGGCGCGGTGCCACGTACATGGATCTCACCACGACGAACCGCGACGAGGCGGCGGTCGCGCTCTACGAGTCGGTCGGGTTCGACCGGCACGAGCGCCGCGGCGACGGCACCGACTCCTACTACTTCGAGCTCGACCTCCCACGGTGACCCGCGCCGACGTCGACCTGGTCGACCGCATCCGCCGAGCGATCGCCGCCGCGGGCGACCCCGATCGTGCACAGCAGCAACAGGCGTACATGAGGTCCTCGATGCCGTACCGCGGGGTCACCGCTCCGCAGCTGAGGGCGGTGCTGCGACCGCTGCTCGACGATTCCGCGGCGGGCCTCGCCACGCGTGAGACGTGGGTCGACACGGTGCTCGAGCTGTGGGACCACGCCACCCATCGCGAGGAGCGGTACGCCGCGACGGCGCTGACCGGCCACCGGCGGTACCGGCCGTGGCAGGACGCCGCGGCGCTCGATCTCTACCGCCACCAGGTCGTCACGGGAGCGTGGTGGGACCACGTCGACGAGATCGCGAGCCAGCGGGTGGGCCCGATCCTGCGGGCCGACCCCACCGCGGTCGCGCCGGTGCTGCGCCGGTGGGCGGGCGACGACGACCTCTGGGTGCGGCGCGCCGCGATCCTGTCCCAGCTCGCCTCCGGCAGCGAGCTCGACGTCGACCTGCTGCGGGACTGCATCGAGCCGAGTCTCGAAGACACCGACTTCTTCGCGCGCAAGGCCATCGGCTGGGCCCTGCGCCAGCACGCCCGCACCGATCCGGCCTGGGTGCGCGAGCACGTCGAGGCGCTCGGCGACCGGCTGTCGCCGTTGTCACGGCGCGAGGCGCTGAAGCACCTGTGACGCCTCGTCGTGGGCGGGGATCCTACGATCGAGACGTGACGACGCAGACCGAGCAGCTCCTCAAGGCCTGGGTGCCCGCCGGCTACCGCCTCCTGCAGGAGACCGCGGCGACGTACGACCAGGTCGTCACGGCCGGCGACCTGGCGGCCGCGGTGCAGACGCGGTCCGGGCGATCGGGCAGCGGGCGAGCCACCTGGATCGGCCAGCTCCTCGAGCTCGTGGCGATGCAGGCCGAGCGCAGCGGCGACGCGCCACTCGCGGCGCTGTGCGTCCACTCCGACGGCACGGCGGGCGACCGCTACCGCTCGGCGCTGGCGGCGGCAGGCGTCGTCGCCGGGGACGACATCGAGCTCCGAGCGGCCGAGGACCGACTGGCCTGCTACCGCCGGTACGCCACCGACCTGCCCGCCGACGGCGGTCGGCCGCGCGTCGCGACCCGGCAGGCACGGGTCCGGCCGGCCGGAGGCCCGAACCGGGCTGCAGCGTCGCGCGCGCCGGAGCGGCCGGCGCCCGCCGTGTGCCCCACGTGCTTCATGCAGCTGCCCGCCACGGGGGTCTGCGACACCTGCGTCTGAGCACCGAGGCATACCGTGGACCCATGGACATCCGTGAGGTCGATCTGGTCGTCATCGGTGCAGGGCCCGTCGGCGAGAACGTCGCCGACCGGGCCGTGCAGGGCGGCCTCAGCGCCGTGATCGTGGAGCGCGAGCTCGTCGGCGGCGAGTGCTCGTACTGGGCCTGCATGCCGTCGAAGGCGATGCTGCGCGGCGGGGCGACGCTGCGGGCCGCCCGCGCCGTCGACGGAGCACGGCAGGCCGTCACCGGAGAGCTCGACGTCGCCGGCGTGCTGCGACGTCGCGACCGCATGACGAGCGGGTGGGACGACGCCGGACAGGTCCAGTGGCTCGAGGGCGCCGGGATCGAGCTGGTGCGCGGCCACGGGCGGCTCACGGGCCCGAAGCAGGTCACCGTCGCCACCCCCGACGGTGGCGAGGTGGTGCTCCGGGCCACGCACGCCGTCGCGGTCTGCACGGGCACGGCGTCGCTGCTGCCCGACGTCCCGGGGCTCAGCGAGGTCGCCCCGTGGACCAGCCGGGACGCGACCGAGGTGCAGCAGGTGCCGTCGAGCCTCGTGATCGTCGGCGGCGGGGTCGTCGGCTGCGAGATGGCCACGGCCTACGCCGGGTTCGGCACGGCGGTCACGCTCCTGTCCCGCGGTCCGCTGCTCCCCCGCAACGAGGCCTTCGCGGGTGAGCTCGTCCTGGAGTCGCTGGAGTCGCTCGGCGTCACGGTCCGCCTCGGCGTCGAGCCCGCCTCGGCTCGCCGGGTCGACGGCGACGTGGTGATCGAGCTGAGCGACGGCAGCGAGGTGGTCGCGGAGCAGGTCCTCGTCGCGATCGGTCGGGTGCCGCGAACCGAGGACCTCGGACTGGAGCGGATCGGCCTCTCGCCCGGGTCGTGGATCGAGGTCGACGACACGCTGCGCTCCACCCAGGTCGACTGGCTGTACGCGGTCGGTGACGTCAACCACCGCGCCCTGCTGACCCACCAGGGCAAGTACCAGGCGCGGGCAGCGGGCGACGTGATCGCCGCCCGAGCGCTCGGGCGCACCGTCGACGACGCCCCCTGGGGTGCGCACGTCGCGACGGCCGACCACCGTCACGTGCCCCAGGTGACCTTCACCGATCCCGAGGTGGCGTCGGTGGGACTGAGCGAGCGCGAGGCCCTCGACGCCGGGCTCAGGGTCCGGGTGCTCGACCACGACCTCGCCGCGATCGCCGGCGCCTCGACCGCCTCCGACGACTACCGAGGTCGCGCCCGGGCCGTGGTCGACGTCGACCGCCAGGTGCTCGTCGGCGCCACCTTCGTCGGACCCGACGTGGCCGAGCTGCTGCACTCGGCCACGATCGCGGTCGTCGGTGAGGTGCCCCTGTCGCGGCTGTGGCACGCGGTCCCGTCCTACCCCACCGTCAGCGAGGTGTGGCTCCGCTGGCTCGAGGCCTACGGACGCCCCTAAGTGTCAGCGTCGCGCGAGTCTCACGACGAGGTATATGAAGCCGAGGATTACGTCGACGATCGCCCAGAACGCGAAGATCAGCGCGACACCGATAGCCGTCCCGGTGTCCGACGCGGCGTTGCATGTCTCAGCGTCGAGGCTTCCGCAATCGCTCGGCTGACCAGACCCCGACGAAATGCCCGCGATGATCCAGATCAGGAAGAGCACCTGAACGGCGAGGAAGAACCACATGAACACGCGCTTCCTTTTGCGCGGCGATTCCGCCGGCACCGACATCGTCGACGCTGGTCCAACAGCCTTGGTGTGCTCTGTCCACTGGGATCCATCCCAGAAGCGCTCGACCCCACTTGCGTCGGGGTAGAAGCCTGCCGGCGGCTGTGAAGGTCCAGCGGCCTCGAGAGGGGGCTGATCGGACATGTGATCTCCTGCACATAGTGGACGTGTTGTGTGCCGCGTCACATGAGATGACGTAGGCAGTAGACGTCCGCCGATCCCTCCAGGTTGATCACAAAGAACCAGTGATGACCATGCGAACGTCCCGTGGTCAGGTCGCGACCCCGCGCCACGGAGGGCTCTGTCGCTCGGCCCTGGCTAGGCAGATCAGACCGGACCAGGCCATGAGCAGTGATGAATGGCTCGGCGCCCCCACTGCTCGCACGCGCTGACTGACGACCCACGGCACGTGGCAGATCGGACTGCTAGACGTCCAGGACGGGCTGGGATCACTCCAAGCGGCGTGGTCGTCGGTCGAGGCTGGTCATAAGCGACATGACGTCTGGCACCCGGGCACCAGCGCCCTGGACCACCAGGCAGGACCGATCGCGTCAGGCCTCGACGGCGAGGGCCGTCGCGAAGCCGAGCATGATCACGCCCGTCGAGCCGTCGACACCGCGTCGGACCGACGGCCGGGTCAGGCGGACGGCGGCCCGACTCGCGACGCGGACCAGCACGACGAGGAAGACGGCACCGATCGCCACGAGGGTCAACGCGTACGCCAGCAGCGTCGGCAGGCCCTGGTCCCCGTCGACGAACTGAGGCAGCACGGCGAGGTTGAACGCGAGCACCTTGGGGTTGGTGATGTTGCAGACGAAGCCCTGTCGCAGCGCGGTGCGGGCGGACGTCGTGCGACCGGTGCCGCCGACGGCCCACACCGAGCCGTCGCGCCGCAGCGCGTCGCGCAGAGCCGACAGCCCCAGCCAGGTCAGGTAGGCGACGCCGGCCCAGCGGACCGCCAGGAAGACGGGCTCGGAGTGGGCCAGCACCGCTCCGAGCCCGGTCGCCGCCAGGACGCCCTGGATCGTGCCCGCGACCGTGATCCCGAGCGCCGTGAGCAGCCCTCGACGCCGTCCACCGACGACGCTGGCGCGCAGGGTCAGGAGGCTGTCCGGGCCGGGGGCGACGGCCAGCACCGCCGCGAACGCCACGAACGACAGGTAGGTCTCCACGGCGGAAGACTAACGGCCGGACCCCGGCGGGGTCCGGCCGTTCACGACGTCCGTCGTCGCCGGTGCGTCAGACCTCGATCGCGTCCTCGACGAACGCGATCGCCTGGGCGATCGCGGCCTTCGCCGCGAAGGTGTCGTGGAGGCTGTTGACCATCACGAAGTCGTGCACGATGCCCTGGTAGCGGACCGCCGTCGTGGGCACGCCGGCCTGCCGGAGCTTGGCCGCGTAGGCCTCTCCCTCGTCGCGGAGCACGTCGGCCTCACCGGTGATCACCAGAGCCGGCGGCAGGCCCTCCAGCTGCTCGAGGCTCGCGCGCAGCGGCGACGCCGTGATCTCGGCCCGCTGGGCCTCGTCGGTCGTGTACTGGTCCCAGAACCACCGCATGCCCTCGCGGGACAGGAAGTAGCCGTCGGCGAACTCCTCGTACGACGGCGTGTCGAAGGCGGCATCGGTCACGGGGTAAAACAGCACCTGCGCCTTCAGGTCGACTCCTCCGCGCTCCTTCGCGAGCAGCGTGAGGGCTGCCGTCATGTTGCCTCCGACCGAGTCGCCCGCGGCCACGAGGCGCGACGCGTCGAGGCCGTGCGCGGCGCCGTCGGCGACGATCCACTGCGCGGTCGCCCAGACCTGCTCGATCGCGTGCGGATAGCGCACCTCGGGCGAGCGGTCGTACTCGGGGAACACGACGGCTGCGCCGGAGCCCACGGCGAGGTCGCGGACCAGCCGGTCGTGCGTGTGCGCGTCGCCGAAGACCCAGCCCGCGCCGTGCGTGTAGAGGATCACCGGGAGGACGCCGGTCGCTCCCTGCGGCCGCACGATCCGCACCTTCACCGAGCCCGAGGGCCCACCGGGGACCTCGATCCACTCGTCGTCGACCTCCGGCTTGTCGATCGGCTCGTCCTGCACCGAGTCGACCGCCTTGCGGCCCTCCTCGGGCGGGAGCTGGAACAGGAACGGCGGCTCGCCGGTCGCGTCGACGAACGCCTGGGCGGCGGGCTCCAGGGCGATGTTCTTCGGGTTGCCGGGCATGGGGTGCTCCTTCTCGCAGATCGTCGAGAACGCTCGTTCTCGTTGATCTCGACTGTAGAGAACCATCGTTCTCATCGTCAAGTAGACTGCGTCACATGACCACCGAGAACCGACAGCGCATCGTCGACGCCGCTGACGCGCTCTTCTACTCCCGAGGCATCGGCCAGGTCGGCATGGACGCCGTCCGCGACGAGGCGCAGGTGTCGCTCCGCGCCCTCTACAAGGAGTTCGCGTCGAAGGACGAGCTCGTCGTCGCCGTGCTCGACAAGCGCCACGGCATGTGGACCTCGGGGGTCTCCGGCGCGGTCGAGGCGATCGACGACCCTCGCGAGCGGCTGCTGGCGATCTACGACTACCTCGCCGAGTGGTTCGGCGAGTCGGACTTCCGTGGGTGCGGGTTCATCAACGCGTTCGGGGAGCTCGGTGCCGCGAACCCCGAGCTCGCGCGCGTCGTGCGCGACCACAAGGCCGACTTCCAGCGCTACGTCGACGCGCTGGTCGAGGACGCCGGAGGGCCCGCCTGGCTCGGACCCCAGCTCGCGGTGCTGGCCGAGGGCGCCCAGACCACGGCGGCCATCGCGGGAACGTCCGACGCAGCCCGTCACGCGAGGGCGGCGGCGGTCACCCTCGTCGACGCCGCCTTCGCGCGGGCCTGACCGCCGACCGACCGCCGACTCCTCAGCGCTGCGGCTTGACCGCGAGCACCGGCACCGTCGCGTCGAGGATCACCCGCTGCGAGACGCTGCCCATGATCGCCTTTCCGACGGGCGAGCGATGCCGCACACCGACCACCACGAGCCGGGCGCCCCCGGACTCGGCGGCCGCCACGACCGCTGCGCCGACGTCGTCGACGACCTCGTGCAGCACCACGCCGTCGAGGCCCGCGGCCGCGATTCGCGCCGTGAGGTCCTCGACCTGGTCCGCCGTCGCGAAGCGCGGGTCCACGTACGCGTCGCCCTTCGTGGCGTTGACCACCACGACCCGTTCACGGCGGACCGCGGCCTCCTCGAGGGCCGCCTCGAGGGCGGCCTCGCCGTAGGGGTCCGGGCTGTACGCGACGACGACGGTCATGCTGCCACCTCCTGGTCGGTCGACGTCGCCGAGCGGCGACGACGGACGGCGTTGACGGCCAGCACCGCGAGGATGCCGGCGAGGACGACGTAGCAGACGACCGCGACCGGCTCGCTCCACAAGGTGGAGACGTCGCCGCCCGACAGCGCCAGGGCCTCGGTCAGCTTGCCCTCGAGGTCGGGCCCGAGGATCACGCCCACGATGAGGGGCAGCACCGGGAGTCCGAATCGTCGCATCGCCAGGCCGAGCAGGCCCAGCACGATCAGCAGGAGCAGGTCGAACGGCTCGAAGCTGATGCTGTACGACCCGAGTGCGGCGAAGAACAGGATGCCCGCGTACAGGTAGGGCCGCGGGATGCGCAGCAGCTTGGCCCACACGGGCGCCAGCGGAAGGTTCAGCACCAGCAGCAGCGTGTTGGCGATGAACAGGCTCGCCAGCAGGGTCCAGACCAGAGCGCCGTTGTTGTCGAACAGCTGCGGTCCCGGCTGGATGCCGTAGGAGCGCATCGCGTCGAGGATGATCGCCGCCGTCGCCGTGGTCGGGATGCCGATCGCGAGCAGGGGCACCAGGGTGCCGGCGGCCGACGCGTTGTTGGCGGCCTCGGGCCCGGCGACACCCTCGATGGCTCCCTTGCCGAACTCCTCCGGGTGCTTCGAGAGCCGCTTCTCGGTGAGGTACGACAGGAACGTCGGGACCTCGGCGCCGCCCGCCGGCATCGCGCCGAACGGGAAGCCGTACGCGGTGCCCCGCAACCACGGCTTCCACGAGCGGCCCCAGTCGGACCGACTCATCCAGGGCTGGCCGACCGGCGTGATCTCCAGCGGTGCGCGACGCAGGTGCGCCGCGACCCACAACGCCTCGCCGATCGCGAAGATCGCGACCGCGACGATGACGACGTCGATGCCGTCGGCCAGCAGGGGCTGGTCGAAGGTGAGCCGCGCCTGTCCCGTCGACGTGCCGACCAGGCCGATCGTCAGGCCCAGGAACAGCGAGATGAAGCCGCGCAGCTTGGAGGCACCGAGAGCGGCGGAGACGGCGAGCAGCGCGAGCAGCAGGATCGCCACGTACGACGGTGCGCCGAGCTCGACGACCCACTCCGACACCGTCGGTGCCAGCAGGACCAGCAGCAGCGTGCCGATCGTGCCGGCCACGAACGAGCCGATCGCGGCCGTGGCGAGCGCCTGCGACGCACGTCCCGCCTTGGCCATCTTGTTGCCCTCGATGGCGGTGACGACCGAGGACGACTCCCCCGGCGTGTTGAGCAGGATCGACGTCGTCGAGCCCCCGTACATGCCGCCGTAGTAGATGCCCGCGAACATGATGAGCGCGCTGTCGACCGGCACCGCGTAGGTGATCGGGAACAGCAGCGCCAGCGTCATGGCGGGGCCGATGCCGGGCAGGACGCCCACGAGGGTGCCGAGCAGGACGCCGAGGACGGCGTACAGCAGGTTCTGCGGCGTGGCGGCGGACGCGAGTCCGTCGGCGAGCAGGCCGAGCGAGTCCATCACAGCACCCCGTCCAGCACGCCGGGCGGGATCGGCAGGCCGAGGCCCACGTAGAACCCGTACCAGGTGATCAGCGACAGCGCCGCACCGATCGCGAGGTCCTTGATCCACGTGCGGCTGCCCAGCGCCCAGGCGGCTCCGGCGAACAGCAGCGCGCCCGAGATCGCCCAGCCGAGGCGGTTGACGACGAGCAGGTTCAGCACGAAGACGCCGACGAGCTTGGCGACCGTCAGCCAGTCGCTGGACTGCGTCAGGTCGACGTCCTCGCCCTCCTCGGCCTGGGGCACGTCACCCCGCCAGGTGGCGAACGCCAGCGCGAGGCCGAGGATCACCACGACCGTGCCGACGACGTAGGGGACGGCGTAGGGCTGCACCGGCTGGTCGGCGAAGCCGCGGTGCAGTCCGCGGGCGTCGAGCAGCACGCACCCGCCGACGACGACGAGGAACGCCGCCAGTCCGTACTGGGCGCGGTCGACGACGCGCGCCGTGGCCGGCGGTCCGGCCGTCGAGGTGGTGTCGGTGGTCATGCCAGTCCCAGCTCCTTCAGCGTCGAGGCGACGCGCTCGTCCTGCTCGCGAAGGAAGCGACCGAACTCGTCGCCCGTCGCGAAGTTGTCGCTCCAGCCGTTGCGGCGGAGCGCGTCCTTCCACTCGTCGGTGGCGTGCATGCGCGTGACCAGCTCGATCAGGTCGTCGCGCTCCGCCTCCGAGATGTCGGGGGGCGCGAGGATGCCGCGCCAGTTGGTGAAGACCAGGTCGACGCCGGACTCGGTGAGCGTCGGGGCGTCGACGGTGTCGAGACGCTCGGCGCCGGAGACCGCCAGGACCCGCAGCGATCCGTCCTCGATCTGGCCGGCGAACTCGCCGAGGCCCGACGTGCCGACGTCGATCTTGCTGCCCAGCAGCGCGCTGGTGAGCGGGCCGCCACCGTCGTAGGAGATGTAGTTGACGTCCGTCGGGTCGATGCCGATCGCCTGCGCGAGCTGCATCGGGAACAGGTGGTCGGGACCGCCTGGCGACGACCCGCCGCCCACGCGGATCGAGCGAGGGTCGTCCTTCCACGCCTCGACCAGGTCGTCGACCGTCTCGAACGGCGAGTCGGCCGGCACCAAGAGGCCCTCCTGCTCCTCGACGACCGATGCGATCGGCGTCGCGTCGGAGACCCGAGCCCTCGAGTCGTTCGTGTACGTCGCGCCGACGACGCCCAGGCCCATCAGCATCAGCAGGTCGTCGGCGCCGCGCTCGTTGAGAAGCCGCTGCATGGCGACCGTGCCGCTGGCACCGATCACGTTGGTGATCTCGAACCGCCCGGTGATGTCCTGGTCCTCCATCACCTTCGCGGCCGCACGACCCGTCAGGTCGTAGCCGCCACCCGGGCTGTTCGGGATCATCATCCGCAGTCGTCGGTTGTCGGGCGAGTCCTCGCCGCGCGTCACCCCGCAGCCCGCTGCCACGAGCGACACGACGAGCGCGACGACCAGCGCGAGCAGACCCCGGGTCCGGTGCCGGGAGAACATCATGGAAACCTCCTGTGATCGACTCGATCATGGTCTGGTGCGTGACGTGGGTCACGCTTGCGGTCGCAAAGGAGGTTGTGTGCCTTGTGGTCACCGACGCGTCCCCGGCTGACGCTGGCCGGTCAGCTGCTGGTGCTGCAGCTGGTCGTGGTGGCCCTCGTCCTGGTGTTCGTCGGCGTGGTGTCGGTCCAGCAGTCCACGCGCACGTTCGCGGACGAGCGCGGCACGCGCATGCGGTCGGTGGCCGAGAACCTGGCGAACGTCGCCGTCGTGCGTGACCAGGTCGACCAGCCGTTCGCCGGCCAGACGCTCGCGCCGTCGGTGGACCGGGCCGTCAACCTGTCCGGCGCGGGTGTCGTCACGATCGCGAACCCCGAGGGTCGCGTGGTGGCGTCGTCGGACCCCTCACGCATCGGCGCACGGGCCGACCTCGGCGACAGCCGGGTGCGTGAGGGGCGCGGGTGGACCGGCAGCCTGGTGTCCGACGGACGGCGGGTCGTCGCCGGCCACGCGCCGATCCTCGACGACAGCGGCGAGCTGGTCGGGCTGGCCGTCGCCGAGCAGCCGTACCCGAGCACGTGGCAGCGGTTCGTCAACGCCGGGCCGGACCTGGTGCTCTTCCTGGGCCTCGGGGCCCTGTTCGGTGCGGCGGGCTCGTACGCGTTGTCGCGCCTGGTCAAGCGGCACACGCGCGGTCTGGAGCCGCACGAGATCGCGGCCCTGGCCGATCACCGCGAGGCGCTGCTGCACAGCATCCGGGAGGGCGTCGTCGCGATCGACGTCGACGGTCGCGTCACGATGGCCAACGACGGCGCCCGGGAGCTGCTCGGCCTGACCGGCGACGTCATCGGTCGCGCGGTCGACGACCTCGGGCTCGACCCGGCGGTCGCCCACGCCCTGCGCTCCCCCGACGACGTGCAGGACGCCGTCGTGCTCGTCGACGACCGCGTCCTGGTGCTCAACCGTCGGAGCGCGTCGAGCCGCGGCCAGGGCATCGGCACGGTCACCACGATGCGCGATCGGACCGAGCTCACGGCGCTGCGCAGCCGGCTGTCGTCGACCCTGTCCGTCACCGACACGCTGCGGGCGCAGACCCACGAGTTCGCCAACCAGCTGCACACCATCTCCGGACTCGTCGAGCTCGGGGAGCACGACGAGGTCCGTGCCCTGGTCGGCGCCCTGACGCGCCGCCGGGCCGATCAGACCGAGTTCGTGTCGTCGCGGGTCGCGGACCGTGCGGTGGCGGCGCTCCTGGTCGCCAAGTCGAGCGTGGCGGCCGAGGCCGGCGTCGAGCTGCGGCTGGACCCGGCGACGTCGGTGCCGGTCCTGCCGACCGACCTGGCCGGCGACCTGACCACGGTCGTGGGCAACCTGGTCGACAACGGCCTCGACGCCGTGCGCGGCCGGCCCGACGGGTGGGTGGACGTCCTGGCGACGGTCGTCGACCACGAGGTCCGCCTGGTCGTGAGCGACGACGGCGACGGGGTGCCGCAGGGTCTGCACGACGAGATCTTCGTCCGCGGCGTCTCGACCAAGCCCGACGTGCCCGGCGGCCGCGGCCTCGGGCTGCCCCTCGTGCGCCTGCTGTGCCGCCAGCACGGCGGAGACGTGACCGTCAGCGACCGCGACGGCGGAGGCGCCGTCTTCGTCGCGACCCTGCGGGTGCCGACGGGCGACGCCGGGATCGGCCAGGATGGTGCGCATGACGCGTGACGTGCTGGTCGTCGACGACGACTTCATGGTCGCCCGGATCCACGCCCGGTTCGTCGAGCTCACCGACGGGTTCGCGGTCGCGGGCACCGCACGCACCGGTGCCGAGGCGCTCGACCTCGCCACGGATCTCGAGCCCGACCTGGTGCTCCTCGACGTCCACCTGCCGGATCTGTCGGGCATCGAGGTGCTCCGGCGCCTGCGGGCCGCGGGCAGCACCGCCGGCGTCGTGATGGTGACCGCCGAGCGCGACGCCGACGTGGTGCGCGCCGCGCTGCGCGGCGGCGCGATGCAGTACCTGGTCAAGCCGTTCGAGCAGACCGATCTCGCCGCCCGCCTGCGACAGGTCAGGCAGGCACTCGACGGACTCGGGAGCGGCGACGCCGACCAGGCGGCGATCGACCGCGCGTTCGGTGCTGTCGCGCCCGCACCCACCGCGGGTCCGGTCATGCCGAAGGGGTTGAGTCCCGAGACCGCGGAGCTCGTCCTCGCGACGCTGTCGAGCGACGACGTCTCGGCCGGCGAGTGCGCCGAGACCGTCGGGGTCTCCCGCGTCACGGCACGCCGCTACCTGGAGTACTTCGTGGCGCACGACCGCGCGGAGGTCCGGCTGCGCTACGGCGCGACCGGTCGCCCCGAGCGTCGCTACCGACGGGTCGCCGGATGAGCCTGACGATCGACCCGGCATCGGCGGAGCCGCCGTTCGAGCAGGTCCGTCGCCAGGTGGCCGCCCTCGCCGCCGACGGGACGTGGGAGCCGGGTCACCGGCTGCCGACGGTCCGCGGCCTGGCCGAGCAGCTGGATCTGGCGGTCAACACCGTCGCCAAGGCGTACAAGGCGCTGGAGGCCGACGGCGTGGTGGAGACCCTCGGCCGGCGCGGAACGATCGTCGCCCGTCGGCACGCCGACGACACCGCCACCCGCTCGGTCGCCGTCGAGCTGGTGCGCGACCTGCGCCGCCGCGGACTCAGCCGCGACGAGGCGCACCGTCTGCTCGACGAGACGTGGGACCGCTGACCTCTCGAGGACGGGATCCGACCGCGTTCAGGCGCGGGGGCTGCGACGGTAGGCCGAGACGGTCGGGTCGCCGGTGACCCAGAAGCGCCACGGCACGTCGGCGGCCTTGCTGACGCCGACGCGCGGCCCGCTGCTGATCGGCGGGACGGCGTCGGGTGGTGGGCCGAGCCGCACCCCGGAGTCCGACAGCAGGTCCGTCCCGAGGTCCGTGAGCGTCAGGCCCAGCGCCTGGGCGAGGTTGCCGGGGCCACGGGCGAGCTGCACGCCGGCGACGTCGCCGCGTCGCTCGTGGGCGAGCTCACGGCCCTCGACCACCTCGCCGGCCCGGACGAGCACGGCCGACGCGGTCTCGGTGGGACCGGTGACGACGTTGGCGCAGTGGTGGATGCCGTACGACCGGTAGACGTACAGCCGCCACGGCGGCCCGTACATGATCTCGGACCGCGGAGTCCGGGTGAAGGCGTGGGACGCCGGGTCGAGCACGCCGCCGTACGCCTCGACCTCGGTGATGCGCACGGCGACGCCGTGGCCGTGCAGCACGCGGCCGAGCAGCGAACGGGCGCGATCGACGACCTCGTCCACGTCAGGACACGGACTCGATGACGACCTCGTCGGCGGGTGCGACGCCGTCGGGCCCGTTGCCGGCCTTCGCGACGTCCTCGACGATCTCCTGGCCGGCCGGCGAGACCGTGCCGAAGACCGTGTAGTCCGGGGTGAGGCCGCTCTCCCCGCCGTCGAGGACGATGAAGAACTGGGAGCCGTTCGTGTCGCGACCGGAGTTCGCCATGGCCAGCGTGCCGGCCGGGTACGTCTCGTCCCCCGTCAGCTCGTCGGCGAACGAGTACCCCGGCCCGCCGCGCCCCGTGCCGGACGGGTCGCCGCACTGCAGCACGAAGCCCGGCACCAGGCGGTGGCACGACGTGTCGTCGAAGTAGCCCTGCTTCGCCAGCGAGACGAACGAGCTCACGGTGCAGGGCGCCGAGTCCGCGTCGAGGGTCACCTCGAGGTCGCCGCGGTTCGTCGCGATGGTCATGGTGTCGCCGTCGGCCGAGACCGGGTCGCTCGGCGGGAGGTCGACGTCCTTCGCCGCCGAGCCGGTCTCGACGTACGAGCACTCACCCGACGCGGACTCCTCGTCGGATCCGCAGGCGACGAGCGTCGCGAGCAGCAGAGGAAGCAGCAGGACGGGGACGGACCTCGAGCGCATGCGTCGAGCCTAGGGGTCGGCCGCACGTCCCTCCCGCCCGCCTGACGACGCCGGGTCCCCGCGAGTGGCGTAGTCTCGCCCTCCCGCCCCGCCGACCGGGGCGAATCCGCGCCACTCGAGGGACCGACTGCGCTACTCGATGCCGGGGCGAGACCGCGCGAGACCGTGTCGCGGTACCTCTAGAGTCGCTGACATGCCCTCCGACGACCCCGCCGACCGGCTGCTCGACGCTCACGTCGCGTTCGCCCTCGAACAGCTGGCCGGTCCGTCCCGCGACGACCTGGTGACGAGCGTGGTCGACGAGCTGCTCGCGATCGGCGAGCGACTGACCCTCGCCGACGTCCTCGACGTCGACGAGGTCGTCAGGATCGTCCGACGCCTCCTCACGACGGTGCCGCCGTCGGACGGCGCGACCCGGCTGTCGCAGGCGGCCCCCGAGGTCCTGCACGCCGGCCCGAGCGCGCCGTTCGCCCCTGCCGACCTGATCGCGCGCGACGACGTCGAGCGGGTCGTCGACGAGCTGGTCCGTGCCGAGCCGCTGGTCCGACGAGCGCTCGACGAGATCGTGGACAGCCCCCTCGTCGCCGGCGTCGTCTCGCGCTTCGTGAGCCGGGTCGTCGGTGACGTCGTCGCGACGAACACGGCCGTCGCGCAGAAGGTCCCCGGACTCGGGGGCCTGATGTCGCTCGGCGCTGGTGCGGCGTCGAAGGTCGTCGGGGCCGGCGAGCCGCTGCTCGGTGCGGCGACCGGCAAGGGCGCGCAGCTGGCAGCTCGGAGGGTGAGCAAGGTCGCCGCCGAGACCCTCAAGGACCCGCAGCTGCGCGAGGCACTGCTCGAGCTCTGGGACGCCCGGTCGGGACGGCCGGTGCACGGCGTGGCGTCGGTCGCGTCACTCGACGACGTGCGCCGCGTCGTCGCGCTGGTGCACGACGTCGCGGTCGGCGTCGAGTCGTCCGCGCCGTTCCAGGACCTCGTCGAGACGCTCGTGCGAGCGGTGTTCGCGACCTACGGCGACACCCCGGTCACGACGATCCTCGCCGAGCTCGCGATCACCCGCGACGACCTCGTCACCGATGCGCGGGCCCTCGTCGCCCACGCCGTCGACGCTGCCCTGGCCGACGGCGGGCTGGAGCCCCTGGTCCGCGCGCGGCTGGAGCCGTTCTACCGCTCCCCCGCCTTCCGCGCCGCTCTCGGCACCTGACCTGAGTGGCTCGTCACCGGAAACCAGTGACTCGTCACCGGAAAAGAGTGACTCGTCACCGGGAACCAGTGACTCGTCAGCGGGCGAGGCGGGCGCGCAGCTCGGCGAGCTGCTCGGTGACCCGGACCTGGGCGGTGCCGCCGCGGGCGTCGCGCGAGGCCAGCGACCCCTCGACGCTGAGCACCTCGCGGACGCTGTGACCGTTCGTCGGCTCGAGCAGCGGGGAGATGGCCGCGAAGTCGTCGTCGGTCAGGTCCCACAGCTCGATGCCGCGCTGCTCGCAGGCCTGGACGCAGGCCCCCGACAGCTCGTGGGCCACGCGGAACGGCACGCCCTGCTTGACCAGCCACTCCGCGACGTCGGTCGCCAGCGCGAAGCCCTGGGGCGCCAGCGCCGCCATCCGCTCGGTGTTGAACGTCAGGGTCGCGACCATCCCCGTGAACGCCGGCAGCAGGACCTCGAGCGTGTCGATCGAGTCGAACACGGGCTCCTTGTCCTCCTGCAGGTCGCGGTTGTAGGCCAGCGGGAGCGCCTTCAGCGTCGCCAGCAGTCCCGTCAGGTTGCCGATGACGCGACCGGCCTTGCCGCGCGCCAGCTCGGCGATGTCGGGATTCTTCTTCTGCGGCATGATGCTCGACCCGGTCGAGTAGCCGTCGTGGAGCGTGACGAAGTCGAACTCCTTGGTGTTCCAGACGATGATCTCCTCGGCCAGGCGCGACACGTCGACGCCGATCTGGGCGGCGACGAAGGCGAACTCCGCCACGAAGTCGCGCGAGGCCGTGCCGTCGATCGAGTTGGCGGTCGACCCGGTGAAGCCCAGGTCGGCGGCCACCTTCTCCGGGTCGAGACCCAGCGACGAGCCGGCCAGCGCACCGGAGCCGTACGGCGAGTCGGCAGCGGTGCGGGCGTCCCAGTCGGCGAGCCGATCGAGGTCCCGGACCAGCGGCCAGGCGTGCGCCAGCAGGTGGTGCGACAGCAGCACCGGCTGCGCGTGCTGCAGGTGCGTGCGGCCCGGCATCGGTGCGCCCAGGTGCTGCTCCGCCTGATCGGCGATCGCGGTCACCAGCTCCCGCACCAGGTCCGCGACGACCCGCCCGTGGTCGCGCAGGTACATCCGGAACAGCGTGGCGACCTGGTCGTTGCGTGACCGGCCGGCCCGTAGCCGTCCACCGAGCTCGGCGCCGAGCCGCTCCAGCAGGCCGCGCTCGAGCGCGGTGTGCACGTCCTCGTCGTCGGGCTGCGCCGTGAAGGCCCCCGAGGCCACGTCGGCCGCGAGGGCGTCGATGCCGGCGAGCAGCGCCGCGAGGTCGTCGGGGCCGAGCAGTCCGGCCGCGGCCAGCACACGCGCGTGCGCCCGCGAGCCCGCGAGGTCGTACGGCGCGAGGCGCCAGTCGAAGTGGGTGGACCGGGACAGCTCCACGAGCTCCGGCGACGGGCCGGACGCGAACCGTCCGCCCCAGAGCCGGGTCGATTCTCCGGTGGTGTCGCTCATCGGGATCCTTCGTCGAGGGTCGGCAGCTCTGCGAGTGCGGTGAACCGGGCGGCGAGCTGACCACCGCCGTCGGGCTCGCGGGCGATCAGCATGACCGTGTCGTCGCCGGCGATCGTGCCGAGGACGTCGGGCAGCGCGGTGTGGTCGATCGCCGAGGCGAGGAACTGGGCGGCGCCGGGGGGCGTGCGGAGCACGACCAGGTTCGCCGACGCCTCCGCCGAGACGAGCAGCTCGCGGGCCAGCCGCTGCAGGCGCTGCTGGGCCGCCACCGTGCGCTCCCCCGCTCGCGGAGTGCGGTCGCCACCCTCGCCGGGCACGGCGTAGACCAGGGCGCCGTCGGTCCGGCGCACGCGGACCGCGTTCAGGTCCACCAGGTCGCGCGACACCGTCGAGGGCGTCGTGGTCACGCCACGGTCCTCCAGCAGGGCGGACAGGTCCCCTTGCGAGCGCACCTCGTACTGGCCGAGCAGCTCGACGATGAGCTGCTGCCGGGCAGCCTTGGTGGCGGGGATGCTCACGGCGTCCCCGCGTGCTCGAGCAGCCACACCAG
>JALRKU010000394.1 GCA_023254755.1 Aeromicrobium sp.
CACGGGCGTCGACGACGTGACGGTGGCCGGGTCGGGGGAGCCGCACCGCGTGCGCCTCTACTCGGTGCAGGGCCTGGGCTCGGGCGAGGCCGGTCGCCGGTCGCGGGCCATCACGACCACCGGCCGTCGCGTCGGATCGGCTCGGCCGACCGGCGAGGGCGGGCGACTCGACCTGGTCGACACGGTCCGTGCCGCCGCGCCGCACCAGCGGGCCCGCGGCCGCTCCGGACCCGGCCTGGTCTTCGAGCGCGACGACCTGCGGCTCGCCGTCACCGAGGGCCGCGAGTCCAACCTCGTCCTGTTCTGCGTCGACGCCTCGGGATCGATGGCCGCCCGCCGCCGGATGGAGCAGGTCAAGACGGCGATCCTGTCGCTGCTGGTCGACGCCTACCAGCGCCGCGACAAGGTCGGCCTGGTGACGTTCCGCGGTGGCGACGCCACGCTCGCGCTGCCGCCCACCGGGTCGGTCGAGATCGCCGCCCGCCGCCTCGCCGACCTGCCCGCCGGCGGACGCACCCCGCTGGCGGAGGGTCTGACGACCGCGGCCGAGACGCTCCGTCTCGAGCACCTGCGCGATCCCCGTCGCCGCGCCCTGCTCGTGGTGGTCACCGACGGACGCGCGACCCACGGTCCCGACGCCGTCGCCCGCGCGCACCGTGTCGCCGCGCACCTCGGCGCATCGGGCGTCGCGAGCCTCGTGGTCGACTGCGAGACCGGCCGGTTCCGGATGGGCCTGGGTCTGCAGCTCGCCGACCTGCTGCGCGCCGAGCACGTGCCGCTCGGCGAGGTCGACGCGACCGCCCTCACCGACGCCGTGAGGGGGGCCGCCTGATGCCACAGGGAAAGCCCCTGATGATCCCGGACGACGGACTCACCACCGCGCAGCGCCGCAACCAGCCGCTCGTCATGGTGCACACAGGCCCTGGCAAGGGGAAGTCGACCGCCGCGTTCGGACTCGCCATCCGCGCCTGGAACCAGGGCTGGGACATCGGCGTCTTCCAGTTCGTGAAGTCGGCCAAGTGGCGCATCGGTGAGCAGACCGTGCTCGAACGCCTGGGTGAGCTGCACCAGCAGACCGGTGAGGGCGGACCCGTCGAGTGGCACAAGATGGGCAGCGGCTGGTCGTGGTCGCGCAAGGAGGGCACGACCGAGGACCACTCGGCCGACGCCGCCGAGGGCTGGGCCGAGGTCAAGCGCCGCATCGCCGACGAGCGCCACGACCTGTACGTGCTCGACGAGTTCACCTACCCGATGACGTGGGGCTGGGTCGACGTCGACGACGTCGCCGACACCCTCGCGTCGCGCCCGGGCCGCCAGCACGTGGTGATCACCGGCCGCGACGCTGCCCCCCGGCTCCTGGAGGTCGCCGACCTCGTCACCGAGATGACGAAGGTCAAGCACCCCATGGACGTCGGCCAGAAGGGTCAGCGAGGCATCGAGTGGTGAGCATCCAGTGAGCACGCACCTGCCCCGCCTGGTGGTCGCCGCGCCGGCGTCGGGCCACGGGAAGACGACCATCGCGACCGGCCTCATGGCCGCGCTGTCGCGGTCGGGCCACCGCGTCTCGGGCCACAAGGTCGGCCCCGACTACATCGACCCCGGCTACCACGAGCTGGCCACGGGCCTGCCCGGCCGCAACCTCGACCCGCACCTCGCGGGGGAGGAGCGGCTGCTGCCGTTGCTGCTGCACGGTGCCGCCGGGTCCGACCTCGCGGTCGTCGA
>JALRKU010000398.1 GCA_023254755.1 Aeromicrobium sp.
GGCCTGCACGGCGAGGTCGAGCTGGGCACGACGGGCAGCACCGACCTGGTCCGGCTGGCCGGACGGCTGGAGCGGCTCGACCATCTCGCAGAACTGCGCATCGCCTCGGCCGACGCGCGACCGCAGCGCACGCCCTCGCCACCGGGCAACACCGACGCCAGCGTGAGCGTGACCCTCGAACCCGTCCCGTCGCTCGACGTCGCCATCGGTGAGGTGGCCCCGCCCCTCGAGCGCTGGCGCAGCGCGACCAGGTCCCTCAGTCTCTACGTCGTCGCCGTCGACGACGAGGGAAGGCAGCCGTCGGCGGCCCTGCGGCTGGACCGTCGCGGCAGCGGCTGGGTCGCGTCGGGACTGGGCCGAGGCACCGCCGAGGGCGAGCGCGCGGCGGTCGCGGCGTTGACTGCGGCCTCACGTCGATGAGGTCCCGACGCAGGTAGTGTCTCCTGCTATGGAACGTCGGCCCATCCCTCGCACCATCCGGGTCGTCAGGTTCTTCGTCCGCCCGCTGCTGATGGTCCTGATGAAGCGCGACTGGCAGGGCATGGAGAACCTTCCCGTCTCCGGTGGCTACGTGCTGGCTCCGAACCACGTCTCGCACCTCGACCCGTTCCTCATCGGGCACTTCATGCTCGACAACAACATCGCGCCGCGCTTCCTGGCCAAGGACACGCTCTTCACCGTGCCCGTGGTCGGGTGGATCGTGCGTCACGCCGAGCAGATCCCGGTCTACCGCACGTCCGGCGGCGCCGCCGAGTCGCTGCGGGCGGCCGCCGCCGCGATCGAGGCCGACCAGGTCATCACCGTGTACCCCGAGGGCACCATCACCCGCGACCCCGACGCCTGGCCGATGAGCGCCCGGACCGGCGCGGTGCGGCTGGCCCTGATGACCGACACGCCTCTCGTGCCCATGATGCAGTGGGGTGCGCAGGAGATCCTGTGGCCCTACACCAAGGTGCCGAAGTTCTTCCCGCGCAAGACCATCCGCATCCGCATCGGCCCGCCGGTCGACCTGTCGGACCTGCGGGGCCGCGAGATCACCGAGGACCTGCTGCGCGAGGCGTCCGAGCGACTGATGGACACCATCACTGCGATGATGTCCGAGCTGCGGGGCGAGCTGCCGTCCACGCCTCGCATCGACGTGCACTCGTTGGGCAGGTCGCGCACGAACTACCAGTCGACGCTCCGAGGCGACGACACGAAGGAGCTGGAGGGCTGATGGCTCAGATCGCCGTGATGGGTGCCGGGTCGTGGGGCACGGCCTTCGCGCTCGTGCTCGCCGACGCCGGCAACGACGTCCACATGTGGGGCCGTCGTGCCGAGCTGTGCGAGGCCATCAGCACGACGCACCAGAACCCCGACTACCTGCCCGGCATCGACCTGCCGCACGCGATCACCGCCAGCGACGACCCGGCCGTCGCGCTGGCCGGCGCCGAGGTCGTGGTGCTCGCGGTGCCGTCGCAGCAGCTGCGCGCCAACCTCGAGGAGTGGGCCGAGCACATCCCGGCCGACGCGGTCCTGGTCAGCCTGATGAAAGGCGTCGAGCTCCGCACCCACCAGCGGATGAGCGAGGTCATTGCCGAGCTCACCGGTGCAGGTCCCGAGCGCATCGCCGTCGTGTCGGGACCCAATCTGGCTCGCGAGATCGCGCTGCGTGAGCCGGCTGCCAGCGTCGTGGCGTGCGCCGACCGTGAGGTCGCCGAGCGGCTCCAGCAGCTGTGCCACACGGCGGCGTTCCGGCCCTACACGAACCTCGACGTGGTCGGGTGCGAGCTGGCGGGCACCACCAAGAACGTCATCGGTCTGGCGGTCGGCGTGGCGGTCGGCCTCGGCTACGGCGACAACTCCAAGGCGTCGATCATCACCCGCGGACTCGCCGAGGCCGCACGTCTCGGCATGGCGATGGGCGCCGACCCGGTCACGTTCATGGGCCTGGCCGGCATGGGTGACCTGGTCGCCACGTGCTCCTCGCCGCTGTCCCGCAACCGCACGTTCGGCGAGAAGCTGGGTCAGGGCATGACCGTGGACGAGATCACCGCGCAGACCCGTCAGGTCGCCGAGGGCGTCAAGTCGTGTCGCTCGGTCAGCGAGCTCGCCAAGATGCACGGCGTCGAGATGCCGATCGTGGAGCACGTCGCGGCCCTCGTCGCGGGGGAGATGACCCCCGACGAGCTCGTCGAGGCGATGATCTCCCGCAAGGCCAAGTCCGAGCAGGTCTGAGGCGGGACCGAGCTCGCTTCAGCGGGCCCCGGTGAGCGCCTGCTCGACGTCGGCCCACAGGTCCTCGACGTCCTCGATGCCGACCGACAGGCGGATCAGGCCGTCCGGCACGGTGGCGGGCTCGGCGGCATGGCGTCGTCGGCGCTCCCACGTGCTCTCGACGCCGCCGAGACTGGTCGCGTGCACGACGATCTCGCTCATCGAGGTGACCTTGTCGGCCGCGTCGGGCCCGCCGACGACCTCGAACGCGATGATCGTGCCGAACCCCGGATAGCGCGAGTAGACCACCTGGCGACTGCGCGACAGTCGCGCGTGCAGCTCCTTGGCGTTGGCCTCGGCGCGGTCGAGTCGGACGTGGAGGGTGCGCAGTCCGCGGGCCGCGAGATAGGTCTCCAGCGAGCCCGGTGTCGCCCCGAGCCGGGTGCGGCGCCGCTCGAAGGTGCGGCGGGCGCGCGGGTCGCGGGCCACGACGGCGCCCATCAGGACGTCGCTGTGGCCGGACAGCAGCTTGGAGGCGGAGTGCACGACGACGTCGGCACCGTGGTCGAGCGGGCGCTGCCGCAGGGGAGTGGCGAACGTGTTGTCGACGACGACGACCGTGTCGGCCGTGCGCGCGGCACGACAGATCTCGTCCAGGTCGGCCTCGAGCAGGGTCGGGTTGGTGGGCGTCTCGAGCCACAGCATCGACGCCCCCTTCATCGCGTCGACGACCTGCGGGGTGTTGTCCACGTCGACCGACTCGACGCGGAAGAAGCCCCGTCGTGCCCGTTCGCCGATGAGGTCGAGCGTGCCGTTGTAGGCGCCCCGCGGCACGACGACGAGCCCGTCGCGGGGGACGAGGTCGACCACCGCCGACGTCGCTGCCTGGCCCGACGAGAACGAGACCGCGTGACCGCCCTCCAGCTCGCCGAGGATCTGCTCGAACGGATCCCAGCCGGGGTTGCCGTGCCGCGAGTACTCGCTGTCGCCACCCGGGACGAGCGCCGTCGCCGGAGTGATCGGGGTGTTGAGCGGTCGGCCGGGCTCTCGCGGAGGTCGCCCCGCGGTGATGGCGACGGTCGATGGTGACAGGGTGGTGCGTCCAGTCATGCGGCCATTGTGCACTCGTCGATAGGGTGCCGGGTGATGAGCCTTGTTACATCGGGAAGAAGAGTGCGCCTCGCCGTCGTCTTCGGCGGCCGGTCCAGCGAGCACGGGGTGTCGTGCCTGACGGCCCGAGAGGTCCTGGCCGTGATCGACCGCGACCGCTACGACGTGGTGCCCGTGGGCATCACCCGTGACGGCGCCTGGGTCCGCGAGACCGCCGACTGGTCCGACGTGCCCGACGGCACCCTGCCCGAGGTGCGCGCGGGCCTGCCCGCCTACTCGTGGGACGAGCTGCGCGACGTCGACGTCGTCTTCCCGCTCCTGCACGGCCCCTGGGGCGAGGACGGCACGATCCAGGGCCTGCTGGACCTCTCCGGTGTGCGGTACGTGGGAGCGGGCGTCCTCGCCAGCTCGGTCGGCATGGACAAGCCGTTCGCCAAGACGGTGTTCGCTGCGGGCGGCATCCCGCAGCTGCCCTACGTCACGATCCTGCCGTGGGAGTGGAAGCGCGACCGCGACCGCGTGGTCGCCCGCGTCGGGGCGCTGGGGCTGCCGGTGTTCGTCAAGCCGGCCCGCGCCGGATCGAGCTCGGGCGTCACCATGGTCGAGGCCTGGGACGAGCTGGAGGCCGCGGTCACGGCCGCCCGCGCGCTCGACCCCAAGGTGATCGTCGAGGCGGCCGCGCTCGACAAGCGCGAGCTCGAGTGCGCCGTCATCCAGCAGCCCGACGGGCGTCCGATCGCCTCCGTCGTCGGCGAGATCACGGTCGACGACGCGGCCGACCACGAGTTCTACGACTTCGAGGCCAAGTACCTCGACGGCACGAGCACGAACGTCATCCCGGCCGACGTCGACGAGACGCTGTCCGAGCGCATCCGCACCCTCGCGGTCCAGGCGTTCGAGGCGCTCGGGTGCGAGGGCCTCGCCCGCGTGGACTTCTTCCACACCTCGTCGGCGGGTGGCGACGGGCTGGTGCTCAACGAGATCAACACGATGCCCGGCTTCACGCCCTTCTCGATGTTCCCGCGTCTGTGGGAGAGCTCCGGCGTGCCCTACGCCGAGCTGGTCGAGCGGCTCATCCAGCTGGCGCTCCACCGCGACGCCGGGCTGCGCTGACCCCACGGCTGCGCGATCGACGCCGTCACTGGCAGGGGTCGGTCACCTCGGTGTGGTCCCTGACGACGTCGGCCAGATCCAGCAGTGCCGTCGCCGGCGGGTCGACGTCGGCGGGCACCTCGACGCTGACCGCCGGGGTGCGCCCGATGGTCGTGAACAGGTGACCACCGTCGCCGGCGTCCTCGGCGAACCAGCCGATGCCGTCGACCTCGTCGCACCGCGACGTCGGCTCGAGGGCGTCAGGGCGCGTCACACCGCAGCGCAGGACGATGCGGGGGTCGCCCCACGCGGCGACACGCTCGCTGTCGACCGGCGTCGTGACCTGGTCGGCCACCGTGTCGGGCACCGACCCGACGAGGGTCCGGCACGTCGCCGCGGTACCGCCCTCGGTGGGGAAGTCGTACAGCCCTCCCGAGCACGCACCCAGCACGGCGACGACGGCCAGTGCCGCGGGTCCGCGGGCGCGGCGCACGGTCAGATGCGGACGATGGGGCAGGTGAGCGTGCGGGTGATGCCGGGGACCTTCTGGATCTGCGACACCACGAGCGCACCGAGCTCGTCGACGCTGGGGCCCTCGACCCGAGCGATCACGTCGTACGGACCGGTGACGTCCTCGGCCAGGGTGACGCCGGAGACGCCCGCGATCGCGGTGGCGACCTCGGCGGCCTTGCCGACCTCGGTCTGGACCAGCACGTAGGCATGCACGGACATCGTTCCTCCTGACGCACCCGCCACCGGTCGGCGGGCACCGCACAACGCTACTGCATGAGCACCGGATCGCGGCCGCCGTGTCGGCCCTGGTCACGCCCCTGCGTGCGCGACAATGTCGGCATGACGACCGGTGGGCAGCCGCTGCGGACGATCGCCGACGCGGGGGAGTTCGGTCTGATCGCCGAGGTCACCCGAGGACTGGGCACGGGCCCGTCGGTGCTGATCGGTCCGGGCGACGACGCCGCGCTGCTCGCCGTCGGCGCAGGCGGAGTGCTCGTGTCGACCGACCTGCTGATCGAGGGTCGCCACTTCCGGCGCGACTGGTCCAGCGCGTACGAGGTCGGCCGCAAGGCCGCCGCCTGCAACCTGAGCGACGTCAACGCCATGGGTGGCCGTGCGACGGCGCTGACGGTGGGCTTCGCCGCCCCTGCGGGTCTCCCGATGGAGTGGGCCACCGACCTGGCTCGGGGGATCGAGGACGAGGCGGCCTCGATCGGCGCCCACGTGATCGGGGGCGACACGTCGGCGTCGGAGTCGATCGTCGTCTCGGTCACGGTGCTCGGCGAGGCCGACCGGGTGGTCCCTCGCGGGGGCGCCCGGCCCGGCGACGTCGTCGCGGTCGCGGGGACGCTGGGGCTCGCGGGAGCCGGGTTGGCGGCACTCAGCCGGGGATTCCGGTCACCCAAGGCCGCCGTCGAGGCGCACCGCGTGCCCGAGCCGCCGTACGCGGCTGGACCTGCTGCAGCGGCGGCCGGGGCCACCGCCATGACGGACGTCAGCGACGGCCTGCTGGCCGATCTCGGCCACGTCGTCGAGGCATCGGGCGTCGCGGCCGATCTCGACCCGGCGGCCTTCGTGGTGCCCGAGGCGGTCCGGACCGTGGCCGAGGCCCTCGGCGGTGATCCCTTGCGCTTCGTGCTCGCCGGGGGCGACGACTACGCGCTGGTCGCGACCTTCTCTCCCCAGGCCACGATGCCGCCGGCGTTCCGCCCGGTCGGCGTGGTGCGGGAGGGCTCAGGCGTCACGGTCGCGGGAGCACCCTTCGACGGATCCACCGGCCACCAGCACTTCCACTGAGCGTCGCTCCGCGACCGGACGAGCCAGGGGTGCCAGCGGAGCGGAAGCGCGTCGGTGGCGTGCCACGGACACCCGTGAGCGAGGCCTGCGCGAGGTGACCGGCTGGTCCGCGACGGGGCGGTGACTGTGCGACCCTTCCCGTCAGGAGCCGGTGCGTGAGCGTCGGGTTCGGGTGGTCGATGGGTCGCTGCGGCACCGGACGATCCCAGGCCGGGTCGCTCAGGCACCGGCCACCGCAGGACAGGTCGCTGCCGCACCGCCCACCCACCGCGGGGAGGGGTCGCCCGGTCACCGCTCGCGGGGTGGCGCGGGCCGACCGTGCGGGGGAGCTGCGCGACCGGGTGCTTCGAACCGCTCCGGCGGCTCAGTCCCAGATGCGGGCGAAGGGGCGCGCGGCCTCGAGCTCGTAGGCGATCTCGAGCAGCGTCTGCTCGTCGCCGTGGAGCGCGGAGAAGTGCGCGCCCACCGGCATGCCCTCCGCCGAGCGGCCCAGGGGCAGCGAGATCGCGGGTGATCCGGCGGCGTTGTTCAGGGGCGTGAACGCCGCGTACTGGATCAGGCGCTGGAAGTGCGTCTCGAATCCTGCTGCGGGGTTGAGGTGCCCGAGGCGGGGCGTGACGTAGCCGAGCGTCGGCGACAGCACCAGGTCGACGCCGGAGAACGCCTCGCGGTAGAGCTTCTCGGACTTCTTGAGCACCGCGATCGTCCGCGGCGTGCGCCAGAACGATCGCGCGAACTGGGCCGACAGGCCGCGGGTGAGGGCGTCGACCTGCGTGCCGTCGAAGTCGGGGCTGTGCATGACGCGCTTGCCGAAGCGGTGCGTGCTGAACGCCAGCAGCGACCAGTAGTGCTTGAAGGCGTCCAGGAACGCGTCGGCGTCGGCGGGCAGGTCGACCTCCTCGACCGCGTGGCCGAGCGAGGTGAGCAGGTCGACGGTCTCGAGCACGACGCGGCGCCCGTCGTCGTCCGTCGGGGTACCGGTCACCGAGTCCAGCACGAGCCCGATGCGCAGTCGCCGGTCGGACGGGCCCTCGACCAGCCCGAGCGGCTTCAGGCCCTTCGCGGGGACGTGCTCCTGCGTGCCGGCGAGGAAGTGCGCCGTGTCGCGGACGGTGCGGGTGACCACGCCGTTCGACACGATGTCGACCGGCAGCGAGCTCGACTCGGCGGCCGGCACGACGCGACCGCGGGTCGGCTTGAGCCCCACGAGACCGCACGCCGCGGCCGGGATCCGGATCGACCCGCCGCCGTCGTTGGCGTGCGCGATCGGCACGACACCAGCAGCCACGAGCGCGGCGCTGCCGCCGGAGGACCCGCCGGGTGAGAACGCCGGGTTCCACGGGTTGCGGGTCGGCGGAAGCGTCTCGTACTCGGTCGAGGCGTTGAAGCCGAACTCGGGCAGCGTGGTCTTGCCGAGGACCACGAGTCCGGTCGAGCGCAGCTGCTCGGTGAACGGGTCGTCGGCGGTGGCGGGACGCGACCGCATCGCGAGCGACCCGTTGTCGGTGGTCAGCCCGGCCACCGCGGTGTTGTCCTTCACGAACGACGGCACCCCGGCGAGCCGGCCGGACAGGGGACCGGCCGCGAGATCGCGGGCCCGGTCGAAGTCGGGCGTCTGGATGGCGTTGAGCGTGCCGTTGACGTGCTCGGCACGGGCGACGGCGGCCTCGACGAGCTCGAGGGCGCTGACGTCGCCGGCGGCAACAGCAGCGGCGACCCCGACAGCGTCGAGGTCGCCGAGTGCGTCGTCGGAGACGGCGTGGACGGGAGACGTGGGCACCTGCTCGAGAGTCACCCAAGTGACCCTAGGGTAACTTCACGTCCTCCGACCAGAGGGTGACGGAAAGCGTCAGCGAGTGACCTTGCCGGCCTTGAGGCACGACGTGCACACGTTGAGGCGCTTGGGGGTGCCGGACACGACGGCGCGCACACGCTGGATGTTCGGGTCGAAACGACGCTTCGTGCGTCGGTGCGAGTGGGAGACGTTGTGGCCGAAGCCGGGTCCCTTGCCGCACACGTCACAGACCGCAGCCACGGTAACTCCTGATTGCTGAGACAACTGAAGGAAATGGGGTCGTGGGCAGAGCCGTCACGACAACCGCTCAAGGATAGCCGACGACCCGACGCCGGTGCCAATCCGCCCACGGCCGGTCCAGTGCGTGAGGTGCACCACGGCTCGCGCTGCGCCCGATACCCTCGCCCCATGGCTCTGGTGCTCGACGCGGAGGCGTTCCGCGCCTGGACCCGGTTGTGCGCCGAGTCGTTGGCCCGTGCC
This sequence comes from Aeromicrobium sp., assembly GCA_023254755.1. Taxonomy (GTDB): domain Bacteria; phylum Actinomycetota; class Actinomycetes; order Propionibacteriales; family Nocardioidaceae; genus Aeromicrobium. The sequence continues at coordinate 8,483 of JALRKU010000398.1, forward strand.
CGCACCGAGATCGACGCCCTCAACGTGTTCCCGGTGCCCGACAGTGACACCGGCACCAATGCGTACCTGACGTTCGCCTCGGGTGCCGAGGCCGTCGAGGCCCTGCCGGCCGACGCGGACCTCGCGGCGCTCGTGCGCACCTACTCCGACGGGCTGCTCACCGGGGCCAAGGGCAACTCCGGGGTCATCTTGTCCCAGCTGGTGCGGGCCTGCTTCCGCGACCTGCCCCTCGGCGGCGACGTGACGGCCGAGGTCGTCGCGGCGGCCTTCACGGCGGCGTCCGACGCCGCGTGGGCCGCGGTCGGCACGCCGGTCGAGGGAACGATCCTGTCCGTCGCCCGCGCCGCGGCCGACGGCGCCCACGAGTCGGCGTCACGCGGGGCGACGCCCAAGCGGGTCTTCGGCGACGCGGCGGCTGCGGCCCGGCGGGCGCTCGAGCGCACCCCGGAGCAGATGGAGCGCCTCGCCCGAGCCGGGGTCGTCGACGCCGGAGGGCGCGCGCTCGTCGTCGTGCTCGACGCCACCGACCAGGCCCTGTCCGGCACGCTGCCCGCTCCGGCCGCCACCCGGGTGCCCGTGCCGATGGCCGGCGGAGACGACCTGGTCGAGGGCGGCCCGGCCTACGAGGTCATGTACCTGCTCGAGGCCGACGACGACCGCGTGCCGGCGCTGCGGGCCGCGCTCGCACCGCTCGGCGACTCGCTCGTGGTGGTGGGTGGCGACCGGCTCTGGAACGTCCACGTCCACGTCGACGACGTCGGCCGGGCGATCGAGGCCGGCATCGCGGCGGGCCGTCCCTACCGGATCGCCGTCACGCACTTCGCCGACCAGGTCGCCCGTCAGCTCGCCGGGCGCGTCCACGGCGGCCGGCTCGTGCTGTCGGCCACGACGGGCAAGGGCCTCGCCGCGCTCTGCCGTGACTGCGGCGCGGAGCCGCTGGAGTTCACCCGTGACGCCCCGCTCACCGCCGAGGCGATGGCCGCGGCGCTCGCCGGTGCCGGGGCCGACGAGATCATCGTGCTGCCGAACAACCCGCGCTACGTCCGGCTGTTCGAGGCTGCAGCGCAGGGCCCCCGGTCCCGGGGCACCCGGATCGCGGTCATCCCCACGCAGGCCCAGGTGCAGGGACTCGCGGCGCTCGCCGTGCACGATCCCGGCCTTCCGTTCGACGACGTCGTCGTCGCGATGTCGAGCGCAGCCGCCCACACGCAGCACGGCGCCGTCACGATCGCGACCGAGCCGGGCATGACGATGGTGGGTCCGTGCCGGCCCGGCGACGTCCTCGGCGTCGTCGCCGGCGACTTCGCGGTCGTCGGCGACGACA
>JALRKU010000465.1 GCA_023254755.1 Aeromicrobium sp.
CCCGGCAGGGCCACAAATCGGGCTTCACCCGAGTAGATGGACTCTTCTGCACTGACCACATCAACGTGGATGGTGTTCATGGTTACTCCAGTTCAAAAGGGGAAAGTGGTTTCAGCGGTGAGGCGACCGGGGTCGCCTCATCGTTCCGCTTAGGCGACTTTCTTGGCCTTTTCGAAGGCTTCGTCGATGGTCTGCCCGAGCATCGTGATGTCCTGCGTGATGTCGTCGACCAGCAGCAGCTCGGTGTGGCCGCCCGACACCAGCAACGCCGCCACGCGGCCGTCGAACCGGCCGTGCTCGAGCTGATCGACCGCGACGTGGGCCGCGAGGTGGTTGACGCCGTACAGCGGCTTGTCGTGCGCGAGCGCGAGGGCCTTGGCCGCGGCGACTCCGACGAGGAGCGCGCCGCTCAGGCCGGGACCGGAGGTCACGGCGATCGCGTCGACGTCCTGCACACGGATCCCGGACTCGGCGCAGGCCTGCTCGAGCGTGGGGATCATCGCCTCCAGGTGCGCCCGGCTGGCGACCTCGGGCACGATGCCGCCGAAGCGCACGTGCTCGTCCATGCTCGAGCTGAGGGCGTGCGCCAGCAGCTCGGTGCCGCGCACGATGCCGACACCGGTCTCGTCGCACGACGACTCGATGCCCATCACGATCGGCTCGCTCACGGGGCCATCGTGACACAGGCGTGGAGGGCCGCCCTCGTCGCGCGACGGGCCACTCGCGTCAGTCCGAGATGGTCACCCGGGGGTCGAACGCCACGTAGCCGCTGTAGTCCGTGCCGACGCGCTCGAACGACGACGGGATGGGCTCGGGGTACGACCACGCGCCGTCCTCGAGCCGGTCCGCGCCGTGACCGACGTGCCAGTACTGCGCGTCGCCCTTCCACGGGCACCGATACGGCGTGGGACTCTTCTCCAGCTCGCCCTCGGCGAGGCTGACCGGGGGCCAGTACCAGTTGCCCTCGATCCGCACGAGGTCCGACTGCGGGGCCTCGGCCAGGACGGTGTCGCCGTACGTCGCCTTCATGACCTCAGTCTGCACCCGTCCCGGCGTCCTTCGCAGCCCGACGAGCGGCGCGGGCCGCCAGCTCCTCGGCGTCGAGGCGTGCGGCCTCCTCGGGCGTGGGCGCCGTGCCGCCGTGCCGCGCCGGTGCCCACCACTGACCCACGGGGCTGATCGGGTACTGCTCGATCGCGTGGTCGAGCAGCTGCGACATGGCCTCGCGCAGGACCGCCGTCTCCGCCACCGGGTCGTCCCCCGTGACCTCGATCGGCGCCCCCACGTGCAGGCCGATGGTCTTGCCGCGGCCCCAGATGTCGGCCTCGTGGTCCTTGGTCTTGAGCAGCTGGGTCCCCCAGGTGACCATGGGGATCAGCGGCACGCCGGCCTCCGCCGCCATGCGGACCGCACCGGTCTTGAGCTCCTTGATCTCGAAGGACCGGCTGATCGTGGCCTCGGGGAAGATGCCCACGATCTCGCCGTCCCGCGCGTACTGCACCGCGTCGCGGTAGGACTGCTCGCCGTTCTCGCGGTCCACGGAGATGTGGTGGAACCCGCGCATCAGCGGCCCGGAGATCGGGTGCTCGAACGCCTCCTTCTTCGCCATGAAGCGCACCAGCCGCCCGCTCGGCTGCGCCGCGAGGCCGTCGAACACGAAGTCGACGTAGCCGACGTGGTTGGCCGCGAGGATCGCCCCGCCCTGGCGTGGGACGTGCTCGGTGCCGGACATCTGGAACGACATGCCCAGCAGCCGGAACAGCGTCTTGGCCGTGAGGATCGTCGGTGGGTAGATCAGGTCGCGCATCGCGCCAGTGTAGGTGCACAGGTGTTCACCGAACAGGGTCCGGTGCCTGTGACCTGGCCGTCAGTACGTGGCGTCCGACTCGTCGTCGATGACGTGGACCGCGGCCTCCTCGGCACTGGACCCGGCGCCGTCGATGCCGACGTCCTCGCCGACCAGGTCCTTCTCGACGTCCTCGCCGAGGCCCTCGTCGGGGTCGACCAGACGCCCTGCCCGCTCCGAGCCGACCTCACCACCGACGTTCTCGCCCTCGACCTCGTACGGATCGGCCTCGGGCTCGAACTGCCGCTCCCGCTCGTCCCAGGACTCGCCCTCGAGCTGCTCGTCGGCCGTGGTGCCGAAGCCCTCGCCCCGGTACGCCTCGGGCGGCGAGTACCCCTCGTCGAGCACGTCGTCGACACCGCGGTCGTCGAGCGTGTCCTCGGGCTGGAGCTGGTCCAGCACCTCGCTCTGGTCGGTCAGGTCCTCGGATCCCTCGTCGGGCGTGATGCTCATGCCACCACCGTGCCATGCGGTGGTGAATCCGCCACCTCGACCCGCTCCATCACGATCGCGGCGGCACCGCTCGGGTAGTAGCCGGGACGTCGGTGGATCTCGACGAAGCCCTCGCGGTCGTAGAGGCGCACCGCCGCCGCGTTGTCGTCGGCGACCTCGAGCAGGACCCGCGTGGCGCCCTGACGGGCCGCTCGGTCGAGCGCGGCCTCGAGCAGCATCGACCCGACGCCCCGGCGACGCGACTCGTCCAGCACGGCGATGCGGTCGAGGTCGGCGGTGTCGGCCACGACGCGCACGATCGCGTAGCCGTCACCGGCCGTCGTGACGAGGACCTGGTCAGCGGTCAGGGCGGCCTCGAGCAGCCCGCTGCCCCATGAGGCGGAGCCGAAGCACCGGGACTCCAGGTCGACCAGGAGGGCCAGGTCGGCAGCGGTCCCGGCGCGGATCATGCCTGCTTGGGCGCGACCGACGGCACCGCGTCGGGACGGCGCAGGTAGAGCGGCTCGACGGGGAGCTCGACGGCCGCACCGGTGGCCACGAGCGCCGCCAGGTCGGCCGCGCGGGGTGCCTGACTCGATGCCGGAGGCAGCAGGTCGGGATACAGCGCGGCGCCGGGCCCGTGGACCGGCACTCCGGGGAAGCGCGCCGCGAGGTCGGCCGGCGCGCTGACGTCGGGGCCGTCGACCCGCACGCCGTCGACGTAGCGGGCCCAGTAGACCTCCTTGCGCCGGGCGTCGGTCGCGACGACCAGCTCGCCGCCGCCCGCGGCCGCCGCGACGACGTCGAGCGTGCACACGCCGTGGGCCGTCAGCCCCAGGGTCTGGGACAGGGTCAGGGCGGTGACGACGCCGACGCGCAGACCGGTGAAGGGTCCCGGACCGACGCCGACCGCGACGTCGGTGAGGTCCGACATGGTCGCCCCCGCCGACGCGAGCGCCTCCCGGATCGCCGGCGCCAGCAGCTCGCCGTGCGCCATCGCCCCGGACCCGGAGGCCTCGCTCAGGACGGCCGAACCGTCGTGGACCGCGACGGTGACCGCCGGCGTGGCGGTGTCGAAGGCGAGCAGCAGCACGCCCCGAGCGTAACCACCCCGGTCGTCACCGGCGACGGCACCGACCCGGCAGTCGAGCCCCGTGACGCGCCGGCCGGACGTCGTGACTCGTCGGTGCAGCTCAGTGACTCGCCAGTGGAAACCAGTGACTCGTCAGCGGAATCCTGTGACTCGTCAGCGGGCGCGGTGGCTCGGGTGGGGGCGTCAGGAGAGGAGGGTCGAGCGGAGGGGGGTGCCGACCCAGCGCGGGCCGTGCGGC
>JALRKU010000420.1 GCA_023254755.1 Aeromicrobium sp.
CTGGGAAAACATCAAGCCGCAGGTCGACCATGTTGAGTTCCCGGACGGCAAGCGCATCATCATCCTGGCGGAGGGGCGGCTGGTGAACCTGGGCTGCGGCACCGGTCATCCGTCCTTCGTCATGTCGAATTCCTTCACCAACCAGGTCCTCGCGCAGATCGAGCTGTACAGCAAGGCCGACCAGTACGAGCTCGGCGTGCACGTGCTGCCCAAGCACCTCGACGAGGAGGTCGCCCGCCTGCACCTCGACGCCATCGGTGTCGAGCTGACTGAGCTCAGCAAGGAGCAGGCTGCGTACCTCGGCGTCGACGTCGCGGGTCCGTACAAGTCGGAGCACTACCGCTACTGACCGCCAGGGCGGTCCAGCGAGTGCAGCATGAGCTATCGCCGCACGAAGCGTGATCGGGTGCTCGTCGTCGACGACGACGGGTCCTTGGCCGAGATGCTCTCGATCGTCCTGACGGGCGAGGGCCTGACGACCGAGGTCTGCCGCTCCGGCGACCGGGTGATGGACGTGTTCTCGGCGTTCAAGCCCGACCTCGTGCTGCTGGACCTGATGCTTCCCGGACTCGACGGCATGACCGTGTGCCGTCGGATCCGGGAGCGGTCCGCCGTGCCGATCATCATGCTCACCGCGAAGTCCGACACCCCGGACGTCGTGGCGGGGCTCGAGGCCGGCGCGGACGACTACATCACCAAGCCGTTCAAGAACACCGAGCTCGTTGCCCGGATCCGCGCGCGCCTGCGGCGCTCCGACGCGGTCACGGAGCCGATCGAGTTCGGCGACATCGTCGTCGACCCGGCCGCCCACACGGTCACCCGTGGTGACCAGCCGCTCGACCTGACGCCACTCGAGTTCGACCTGCTCGCCTGCCTCATCAGCGACCCTTCGCAGGTGTTCACCCGCGAGGTGCTGCTGGAACGGGTCTGGGGCTACCACCACCCCGGCGACACCAAGCTGGTCAACGTCCACATGACGCGGCTGCGCTCCAAGATCGAGGACGAGGCCGACAACCCGCAGATCATCCGCACGGTCCGCGGTGTCGGCTACCAGGCGATCGACCCCGCCTCCGGGGGTGCCCTGGATCCCGGCGCCGCGACGGGCTGAGCGTGCGTCGCCTGGCCCGGCTGTGGCGCCGGTCGCTGCAGACGCGGGTCGTCGCGAGCACCGCGGTGCTCAGTGCGCTCGCGATCGGGCTCACGGGCTACGCGCTGCTGCGCGACGTGGCCTCCAGCCTCGCCGAGAACCGCCGAGAGGTCGCGGTCGCCGAGGCGCGCGCGGGGTTCGAGCAGGCGCAGGACCAGCTCGACGCCGCGGTCGACACCGACGCCTCCCCGCAGTCCGCCGTGCTCACCCAGGTCGTCGACGGGCTGACCGGCTCCTCGGCCGCCGGCACCGGCCGCACGTACGAGCTGGTGCTGCAGGGGCCGCTGGCCGCCGACGAGGCCCGGGTCCCCGTCCGGTCGTCGTCGGCCACCGGCGACGAGGACCTGCCCGTCGGCATCACCCGGTCGGTCCGGTCGGGTGCCGGCCTGTACTGGCAGTACGCCGACGCGCGCGTCGGCGAGGACGCGGGCGAGAGCCCCGCCGTGGTGGTCGGCCGACAGCTCCGCGCGCCGGGCAGTGGTGACACGTACGCGATGTACTACCTGTTCTCGATGCGCGAGCAGCAGCAGACGCTCGACCTGATGCGCAACGCGCTGCTGCTCGGCGGGCTGGCGATGGTGATGATGGTCGGCGGCGTCGCGTGGCTCGTCTCGCGCCAGGTGCTCGACCCCGTCCGGCAGGCCCGCCGCGTCGCCGAGCGGTTGGCGTCCGGTCACCTGGACCAGCGGATGTCGGTCACGGGCGAGGACGACATCGCGCGGCTCAGCTCGTCGTTCAACCAGATGGCGACGAACCTGCAGCGTCAGATCCGCCGGCTGGAGGACCTGTCGCGGCTGCAGCAGCGCTTCGTCTCGGACGTGTCGCACGAGCTGCGCACCCCGCTCACGACGGTCCGGATGGCCGGTGAGGTGCTGTTCGACGCGCGCGACCGCTTCGACCCCCAGACCGCGCGGTCGGCC
>JALRKU010000111.1 GCA_023254755.1 Aeromicrobium sp.
GGCGTTGTTGCCGCCGAGCTCGAGCAGCGACCGGCCGAGACGGGCGGCCACGCGCGGCGCGACCTCCTTGCCCATCCGGGTCGATCCGGTGGCCGAGACGAGCGGGACGCGCGGGTCGTCGACCAACACCTCGCCGACCGCGCTGCCGCCGAGGACGACCTGGGACAGCGCCTGCGGCGCCCCCACTCGTCGGGCAGCCTCCGCCGCCAGGGCCTGGCAGGCGAGCGCGGTCAGCAAGGTCTTCTCCGACGGCTTCCAGACCACGGCGTCGCCGGCGACGAGCGCGAGGGCGGCGTTCCAGGACCAGACGGCCACGGGGAAGTTGAACGCGGAGATGACGCCGACGACACCGAGCGGGTGCCACTGCTCCATCATCCGGTGTCCCGGTCGCTCGGTCGCGATCGTCAGGCCGTGCAGCTGCCGCGAGAGCCCCACCGCGAGGTCGCAGATGTCGATCATCTCCTGGACCTCGCCCAGGCCCTCGGACACGATCTTGCCGGCCTCGATCGAGACCAGCGCTCCGAGGTCGTCCTTGTGCTCGCGCAACAGCTCACCCAGCTCGCGCACCAGTCGACCGCGGACCGGCGCCGGCACGCTGCGCCACTGCAGGAACGCGGCGTGGGCCCGACCGACGGCCTGCTCGACGTCGGCTGCCGAGTGCGCCCGGAGGCGACCGATCTCCGAGCCGTCGATCGGCGAGCGGCACTCCAGCTCACCCTCGGCGTCGAAGGGGTCGCCGGCGCCGACGCGCTGGAGGATGTCGCGGGCCTGCTGCTGGATCGTCATGCACCGATGATCCCCTGAGTGAACGCGCCTGCCCTAGGGTGTGAAGCAGATCTTAAGGAGAATCACGATGGACCGGCTCCCCGACGCGGCGCGCCTGGTGACGTTCGCCCGCGTCGCACGGCACGGCAGCCTGACGTCGGCGGCCCGGTCGCTCGGCATCACCACCTCGGCCGTCTCGCAGCAGATGACGGCGCTCGAGGCCGAGTGCGGAGTCCGCCTGCTCGACCGCGAGCCACGCGGCGCCGTGCTGACCAGCGCCGGCGAGGTGCTGCTGCAGCGGGCCGACGAGCTCGTGCGGCACCTCGACGAGACCGCCACGACGATGGCCCAGCTCAGCGGCGAGCTCGCGGGCCGCGTCCGCGTCTCGACGATCGCCTCCGGTGCGACGTCGCTGATCCTGCCGGCCGCCCGGGTGCTCGACCGCACGGCCCCGGCCGTCGCGATGACCGTGTCGGTGCACGAGCCGCAGGCGAGCCTCGAGGCCCTGGACGACGGCGCGGTCGACCTCGCGCTGATCGACGTCTACGACCACGTGCCGCTGGCCCTGCCCTCGCACCTGCTCGTCGAGGAGGTCCTCACCGAGCCCCTCGTGCTCGTCACCCACCGCGACGCCGACGTCCCGCGCCGCCCCACCCTCGAGGCGCTCTCGACGCACGACTGGGTGCTGCCGCCGGCCACCTCGGCGTGCGGCGCCGCGACCCGGCACGCCTGCCGCGCCGCCGGCTTCGAGCCTCGCTCGGCGTGGGAGACCGAGGACCTCCTGCTGCTCGTCGCCGCGGTGTCGCGGGGCGAAGGCGTGGCGCTGCTGCCGCGCCGCGCGGTGGCCGACTCGGTGGCGCCCGTCGAGATCAGACGACTCGTCTCGCCCGTGCTCGGGCGCAGGCTGCTCCTCGTGGCGCGCAACGCCACCGCCCAGCGCCCCATCGTGCGAGCCTGCCTCGACGCCATCCACCACGTGGGCCGTCGGGCGCCCGCTCCCGCGACCGCCTGAAGGCTCGACAGCGGCGACGTCCGGGGACCAGCCCGCGCCGACCGGTGGTCACGACCGCTGCCGAGCGATCCCCGTCGCTGTCCGCAGGATCTCGACGAGCTGCTGCTGCTCCTCCTGCGACAACAGGGCGAGCGCGCGCGCGTTCGCCTCGACGACGGCGCCGTGCAGCAGGGCCTGGGTGGTCCGCCCCTGGGCGGTGAGGGTCACCAGCTTGCGACGACGATCGTCCGGGTCGTCCTCTCGCGCGATCCAGCCACGCGCCTCCAGCGCGTTGAGCACGCGGGTCGTGTCGCCGGCGTCCTGTCCACTGATCTCCGCGACTCCGGACTGGTGCACCGGCCCGTACTCCTCGACCGCGGTCAGGATCGCGAACTCGGGTCGCGACGTCCCCAGGCCGTCGAGCGCCGCCCCGACCTCCGCGCGCGCCGTCTGCGCGAGATGGGCGAGCAGCCAGCTCGGCAGGTGGCCGAGCACGGCCGAGGGACGCGTCTTCACCCCTCGAGCCTAGCGCCGCGAAGCCTTCTCTTGGCAAGACCAACGAACTGGACGTATCGTTGGTTGCACCAATGAAAGGACTCCTCATGGCGACGACCATCAACAGCCACGACACACCGGTCCTCGACTCGTGGATCACCACCACGCGGTCCGGCGCAGAGTCCGGGCGGGCTCTCGTGTTCCTGCACGGCAACCCGGCGTCGTCGACGATCTGGCAGCACGTCGTCGCCGCCCTGCCCGATCGACGCGTCCTGGCGCCCGACCTCATCGGGATGGGCGCCTCGGGCAAGCCCGACGTGGCCTACTCGCTCGACGACCACGCGCGGTACCTCGATGCGTGGTTCGACGCCGAGGACCTCGACGACGTCGTCCTGATCGGGCACGACTGGGGCGGCGCGCTCGCCGTCGACTGGGCCCGCCGTCATCCCGACCGTGTCGCCGGCATCGCCGTGATGGAGGCCGTCCTCCGGTCGATCCCGCTCGAGTCGATCTCTCCGCAGGCGATCGCCCGCACGCAGATGATCCGCAGCGGCGAGGGCGAGCGTTTCGTGCTCGACACCGACCAGTTCATCCGCACCGCCTTCACCGCGGGTGTCATGAACGCCGTCGACGCAGGACGACTGGCCACGTACCTGGCGCCCTTCCCCACGCCCGCGTCGCGGCGGCCGATCCTGGCCTGGGCGCGACAGCTGCCGGTCGGGGGCGAACCCCGAGCGGTCGTCGAGCGACTCCAGGCGGCACACGGCTACCTCGCCGCCTCGACCGAGACACCCAAGCTGCTCATCCGGTTCCACGGATCGCCGACCCTGGTGATCGGGGACGACACCGAGCAGTGGTGCCGGGACACGTTCGCGTCGCTCGACGTCGCCGACGGGGGCGCGTCGGGCCACCATGCTCCCGAAGACCGACCCGACGCCGTCGCTCACCACCTGAGCGAGTGGTTCGGTCGGCGAGGCGTGTGAGCTCCGCCCTCAATCGCGACGAAGGCCCCCGGCGCCATGCCGGGGGCCTTCGCGGTGTCGAGTGGAGCATAGGAGAGTCCGTCCCTCGCTGCGCTCGGTCTCCTCGAATCACCGTGCCAGATCTCGACACCACGAAGGCCCTCACGACGCGACGAAGGCCCCCGGCGCCATGCCGGGGGCCTTCGCGGTGTCGAGTGGAGCATAGGAGATTCGAACTCCTGACCTCTTCGATGCGAACGAAGCGCGCTACCAACTGCGCCAATGCCCCTCGGCCCGAAAGTCTAACAGGGCGCCAGCGCCCCGCTGCACCGGATCAGCCGTTGACGGCGCGGCGCTCGTCGCCCGCCTCGGCGGCCTCGTCGCGGCGCTGCGGGAGCTCGGTGTCCTCGCCCTCGACGTGGCCCGACGTCCAGGTGCCGGGCTGGGTGAAGTCGATCGTGCGGACCGTGCGACCGGCCCGCGGCTTCGTGACGTACGTCGGCACCGTGATGGGCAGCGGGTCCCAGAGGGCCTCGCCGGCAGTCGACACGCTGGGCACCGCGATGACGACCTGGTCGTCGAGCGCGTCGTCCTCGAGCGGTCGCTCCTCCATGACGTGCGGGCGACCCGGATCGACGTCCTCGATCTGACCCGACACGACGACGGTGTCCTCGTCCTCCATCGGCCGTGCCGCCGTCACGTCGCTCGCGCGACGCGTGCGCTCGCCGCGGACCTTCGACGCCTTCGGCCGCGACAGGCCGAGCTCGCCGCGCACCTGGACGCGGCACGCCACCAGCCAGGCGACGATCAGCACGACGGGAGCGACGACCGCGAGCGACGGGACGACCGACGCCACGGCCAGCCCGGAGACGACGACCAGCAGGCCGAGCAGGGTCAGCAGCGTGCGACGACGACGGCGGGCCGCGAGCCGCGCAGCAGGTCGGTCGAGCGCACGGGGAACGGGAGCAGGATCGACCTCAGCCGTCGACGGCGCCACCTCGGGCTCCTCGTCGACGACCTCGTGACGCGCGGGCGGGACGATGACCCGCCCGGTGGTGCCGGCCTCCTCGACCGTGGCGTGACGCCCGGCCTCGTCGTAGCGACGCAGGACCAGGGGCACGAAGTAGGCAGCCCACACCGCGACGACGAACGCGATGATCAATCCGCTGGTGGCACCCACGTGAAGAACGGTAGGCACTCGGCCGCCCGCGACCCAGGAGCCCCGCCGCGTGTCGTTCGACTTTCTGGGGCGGATGTGACTGGAGTGGTCACGACCCGATCAGCTGCCGAGTCGGTCGACCACGCGACCGTGGACGTCCTCCGTGAGCAGCTGGAAGATGCGGTGGTCGCGCCAGTCCCCCGCGATGTGGAGGTACCGCCGCGCGAGTCCGACGTCGGCGAAGCCGAGCTTCTCCACGACCCGCAGGCTCGCCACGTTCTCGGGCCGGATCGACACCTCGACCCGGTGCAGGCCGACCGTCGTGAAGAGGTGGTCCGACACCAGCGCCAGGGCGGTCGGTGTGATGCCGCGGCCGGCGTGGGATCGGCTCACCCAGTATCCGACGGTCGCCCAGCGCGCGGAGCCCCACGTGATGTTCGAGACCGTCAGCATGCCGACCAGCTCGCCGTCCCAGGTGACCGCGAAGGGCATCGTCAGGCCGCGCCGGGCCCGGCGCCGCAGCGAGCCGATGACCGCGGCGGTCGACCCGGCGGGCGGCCCCGCCTCGGGCGGCAGGGTGGCGTCCCACGGCGCGAGCCAGGCGCTGTTCTCGCGACGCAGGCGCGACCAGGCGGTGGCGTCGCGACGGCGCACGGGCCGCAGTCCGACCGAGCCGTGGGAGAGCGTGACCGGCCAGCCCGGTGTCACGCGTCGTCCCGCGGGTGGTCGCCACCACGGACCTGGTCGACCGCGTGCGGCACCAGGTCGGCCAGCACCGCCAGACCGTCCTTGACGCCCCCGCTCGATCCGGGCAGCGTCACGACGAGCGTCGAGCCCGCCACCCCCGCCACGCCGCGCGACAGCGCCGCGGTGGGCACGCCCGCAGCGATCCCCCGCGCGCGGATCGCCTCGGCGACGCCCGGGAGCGCTTGGTCGAGCAGCGGCCCCACGACCTCCGGCGTGCGGTCGGTCGGGTTGATCCCGGTGCCGCCGGTGGTGATGACGACGTCGACGGCGTCGGCGACGGCGGCACGCACCACGTCGGCCACCGGCACGCCGTCGGGCACGACCACCGCGTCGGCGGTCTCGAACCCCCAGGCGCGCAACGCGGCGACGACGAGCGGACCGGTGGTGTCCTCGTAGCCGCCGGACGACGCCCGGTTCGACGCCACCACGACGACGCCTCGGCGAGTCACTCCCGGCTCCAGGTCCCGCTGCGGCCGCCGTCCTTGTGGACCACCTCGACGTCGGTGATCCGTGCCGCCCGGTCGACGGCCTTGACCATGTCGACGACGGTCAGCGCCGCGACCGTGACGGCGGTGAGCGCCTCCATCTCGACGCCGGTGCGGTCGGCCGTGCGGACCG
>JALRKU010000422.1 GCA_023254755.1 Aeromicrobium sp.
AGTTCGGCGGGACGAACAACTGGTCCGGCGGCACCGACAACGGGTACGGCGACAGCGGCCCGTACGGACCGGGCGGCGCGATCGCCCAGGTCTCGTCACTCGGCCTGCAGTTCAGCGTCACCGCGCGGTTCGTCAGCAGCGGCTGCTGAAGTCGCGCATGAGCACGGTCGCCACGCCTGCTCCGCCGTCGGAGCTGCTCGCCCGCCTGCAGGCGCTCCCGCCCGTCGAGGACCCGTGGTGGGTCCGTCTGCGTCGGGCCGCGCCGGTCACGGTCGCGGTGGCGCTCGCGGGGGCCTCGTTCACGGTCGTCGCCGTCGCGTACCTCGTGGGGGGCGCCGGTCGGACGGACCTGGTCCGTCCCGGGTTCGAGGAGTACGCCGCCGAGTTCTTCGGGCCGACCCCCACCGCGGTGACCGCCAGCTTCGTCTCGGTGCCGCCCGAGCAGCTCGACGCCCAGGGCTGGCCGTGCCACGAGTCGCTCGCCGGTGACCTGCGGCGGACGGCGGCCGGGTACGACCAGGTCGACGGGGTCGTCACCGTCACGTACACCGACGGCACGCACCGGCTCACGCTGTACGAGCAGCCCGGTCGGCTCGACCGCTCCCGGCTCGACGGGTTCGAGCGGCGCACGTTCGACGACACGTCGGTCTGGGTGCGCGGCAGCGGGACCGGCCCGCTGGTCGTCACCTGGGACCGCGACGGCATCGTCTACACGGTCGTCACCGACGTCGCCCCCGGGCTGCTGGCCCGTGCCGTCTCCGAGCTGCCCGAGCACGAGGACCCCAGCACCTGGGAGCGGATCGGCACGGGGCTCGACCGGATGACCGACTGGGTCGCCGCGGCCTAGGTCGCCTCGTCGTCGAACGGCGGGACCTCGCCGTGGCGCAGGATCGGCGTCGGCCGGACGGTCGGGGCGGGTGCGTCGTCGTCGAACAGGCTGCGACGGACGACCTCGCGGGGATCGAGCGAGCGGAGGTCGACGTCGCTGAGGTCCCGACCGATCTCGCGTCCGAGGTCGTTCTTGGCGTTGTCGGCCATCTGTCGCACGGTGCGGAGGAAGCGGCCGGCCTGACGGGCCAGGTCGGGCAGCTTCTCGGGGCCGAAGACGACCAGGCCGACGACGATGACGACCGCGATCTCCGCCGGCCCCATGCCGAACACGGTGCGACCCCGACCTACAGGCGACCGACAGGCGCGAGGCCCAGCTGCATGCCCGCGAGGCCGCGGGAGCGGCCGCTGAGCTGGTCGGCAGCCGTCTGCAGCACCTTGGCGGACTCCGCGCTCGGATCGGCCTCGACGATGGGCGCGCCGGAGTCGCCGCCCTCGCGCAGGGCCTCCTCGAGCGGCACCTGGCCGAGCACCGGCACGTCGTACCCGAAGCGCTTGCTGAGGGTGCCGGCGACCTCCTGGGCGCCGCCGGAGCCGAAGACCTCCATGCGCTCACCCGAGGGGAGCTGGAGGTACGACATGTTCTCGACCACGCCGACGACGCGCTGGTGCATCATCGAGGCCATCGTGCCGGCCCGCTCGGCGACCTGCGCGGCCGCTGGCTGCGGCGTGGTGACGACGACGACCTCGGCGTTGGGCAGGTGCTGGCCGAGGCTGATCGCCATGTCGCCGGTGCCGGGCGGCAGGTCGAGGAGCAGGGCGTCGAGGTCGCCCCAGTAGACGTCGGAGAGCATCTGCACGAGGGCGCGGTCGAGCATCGGGCCACGCCACGCCACGACCTGGTCCTTGCGCGGCTTGAGCATGCCGATCGAGATGACCTTGAGCTCGGCGCCCGACCCGAGGGTCACGGGCACCGGCATGATCATCTCCTCGACCTGGGTGGGTCGGTGGTCGCCCACGCCCAGCATGTCGGGGATCGAGTGGCCGTAGATGTCGGCGTCGACGATGCCGACCTTGAGGCCGCGCTTGGCCATCGCGACGGCGAGGTTGACCGTGACCGTGGACTTGCCGACGCCCCCCTTGCCCGACGCGATCGCGAAGACCTTGGTGAGCGAGCCGGGCTGGGCGAACGGGATCTCGCGCTGTCCGCCGCCGCGCAGCATGTCCTGCATGCCCTTGCGCTGCTCGTCGGACATGACGCCCATGTCGACCCTCACGGCGTGGGCCGGGGCGACCGTGCCGACCGCATTGGTGACGTCGCGGGTGAGCGTGTCCTTGAGCGGGCAGCCGGCCACCGTGAGCAGGATGCGCACCGTGATCTCGGTGTCCTCGATCGCGATGGTGTCGACCATCCCGAGCTCGGTGATCGGGCGCTTGATCTCGGGATCGTCGACGCCCGCGAGCGCCTCGCGGACCTGGTCCTCGGTGACTGCGGCCATGCCGTTCATGGTACGTGGCGACCGATGCGCGGGCGTCTGAGTGTGACCTAAGTGGTCTCGGGCTCCTCGTCGGCCGCCTGAAGCGACTCGGCCAGGCTGCGCAGCTCGGAGCGCAGGAAGTCGCGGGTCGCGACCTCGCCCAGGCCGAGCCGCAGGCTCGCGACCTCGCGGGCCAGGAACTCCATGTCGGCGTGCGACTGCGCCGTGGCCTCGCGGTCCTGCTCCTGCTGCACGCGGTCCCGCGCCTCCTGCCGGTTCTGCGCGAGCAGGATCAGGGGAGCGGCGTAGGACGCCTGCAGCGACAGGATCAGCGTCAGGAAGATGAACGGGTACTCGTCCCAGCGCCACCGGTCGGGACCCCAGGGCGCGTTCCAGACGATCCAGGCGACGATGAAGACCGTCATCCAGGTCAGGAACGTCGCGGTGCCCATGAAGCGGGCGAAGGTCTCGGCGAAGCGGCCGAAGCGCTCGGGATCGGGCTCGCGCCGAGACACCCGCAGGCCGCGACGGACGGCGCGGGGCTGGTCCAGGTGGCTGCTGCGGTCAGGCATCGGCCACCACCTGGGTGTCGTGGTCGCGCCAGTCCTCGGGCAGGAGGTGGTCGAGCACGTCGTCGATCGTCACGGCGCCGAGCAGGTGCTGGTTCTCGTCGACGACGGGCAGTGCGACGAGGTTGTAGGTGGCCAGCAGGTGGGCGACGTGCTGGAGCGAGGCGTCGTCGCGCGGCCACTCGATGTCGTTGTCGACGATCGCGCCGACCTGCGTGGACGGGGGCTCGCGCAGCAGCGCCTGGAAGTGCACGACGCCGAGGAACCGACCGGTCGGCGTCTCGAGCGGCGAGCGGCAGACGTACGCCATCGAGGCGAGCGCGGGGTGCAGGTCGGACTCGCGGATCCGCGCGAGCGCCTCGGCGATCGTGGTGTCGGGGGCGAGGACGACGGGCTCGGTCGTCATCATGCCTCCGGCGGTGCGCTCCTCGTAGGTGAGGAGCCGGCGGACGTCCTCGGCGTCCTCGGGCTCCATCAGGGCCAGCAGGGCCTCGGCGGACGCAGGGGGCAGCTGGCCCAGCACGTCGGCGGCGTCGTCGTCGTTCATCTCGCCGAGCACGACGGCGGCCCGCTCGGGATCGAGGACGCCGAGGATCTCGACCTGCTCGGCGTCGGGCAGCTCCTCGAGCACGTCGGCGAGACGCTCGTCGCCGAGCTCGGTGACGACCTCCATGCGGCGCTTGGCCGGCAGGTCGCGCAGGGCGCTGGCGAGGTCGGCCGCCCGCATCTCGTCCATCGTGGCGAGCAGGTGGGTCGCGCCCTGGCCGGGCTCGGCCTGCGTCAGTCCCGTGACCTGGTCCCACTCGAGCACGAGCTGCTGCCCGCGTCGACCGAAGCGCTTGCCGACGCCCTGCACCGCGAGGTCGCTGATGTACCAGTCGCGTCGTGGGTCCTGCTGCATCGCGATGTCGTAGACGGTGGCCGACGTGCCGTCGGGCACCCTGACGGTGCGATCGAACAGCTCGTGGATCGCGAGCGTCTCGTTGCGTCGCTGCTCGAAGCGGCGCACGTTGAGGACGCCGGTCGTGATGATCTGCCCGGAGTCGAGCGACGTGACGCGCGTGATCGGCAGGAACACCCGGCGTCGGCCCAGCACCTCGACCACGAGACCGAGCACGCGGGGCCGCTGACGAGCCGAGCGGATCGCGACGACCACGTCGCGCAGACGGCCGACCTGGTCACCGGCGGGGTCGAAGACCGCCTGACCCGCGATGCGGGACAGGAAGATCCGACCGGGCGCGACGCTCACGTGCGCACTCTACCGATGCAGCGAGAGGGCGCCGCGGGGCTCAGCCCAGCGCGTCGATCGCGGCCGACGGATCGGGGCCGGTGCGGCGCTGCCGGACCGGCTGGGAGGCTCGCTCGGCGTCGGCGAGGTCGCGGACGAAGGAACCGATCTCCTCGATCGCGGCACGGGCCTCGGGCACCCACGACGCCGCCGCCTGGAACACGTGGACCTGGCGGTCCCAGACCTGCAGCTGGCACGGGACGCCGACCGACGTGAGCCGGTTGGCCATCAGCTCGGCGTCAGCCATCATGACCTCGCGCGACCCCACCTGGATCAGGGCGGGAGGCATGTCGGCGAGCGGCATGTCGACAGGGCAGGTGCGCTGACCGGCCACCCCGCGACGGGTGTCGACGTGGTGCGCGACCTCGGTGAGACGCGCCACGGCGCGCATCGGGAAGGTCTGGCAGCGGTGGGCGTTGCGGTGCTCGCTCTTGCGCGTGGGGTCGAAGTCGAGCAGCGGGGAGAGGGCGACGACGCCGGCGGGGCTGCCGAGGCCGGTGTCGACGACCGCCCGCGCGACGCTGAAGGCCAGGTAGCCCCCGGCCGAGTCGCCGGCGATCGTGACGTCCTCGGGTCGGTAGCCCTGGCTCAGGAGCCACCGGAAGCCGTCGACGCCGTCCTGGATCGACTGGCTGATGGGCTCGTGCGGCATCTGGCGGTAGCCGACGTTGAGGACCGGTCGGTCCGCCGCCGTGGAGATGCGCGACACGAGGCGGCGGTGGGTGTTGAGCCCACAGGTCAGGAACGCCCCACCGTGGAAGTACAGGATCGCGCCGGTGGCGGTGTCGTCGCCGGCGACGTCTCGGCCGCGCACCCACTCCGCGGGCGTGCCGTCGAGGTCGAGTCCGCGCCAGCGGGTTCCCTCGGGGACCGGCAGGAGCCGGGCGACGTGGTCGATGAGGTTGGGCGGGAACAGCATGACGGGGAGCCGCGACCAGGCGTCGAGCACCGGCCGGACCGTGAGACGCAGGCCGAGGCCGAGCAGCCGGGACTGCATGCTGGCTCCGTCGAAGAATCGCGGTTCTGCGGCCACCGAGAGATGCGATGCCATCTCGTCCTGCCCTTCTCGTCATGCGTGATGCGTCATGGTGTCACACAGTTGTCACCTGCAGTGACTTGGGCCACACCGAGTCGTTAGCGTAAGCGCGTACCCAGCTCACCGTCGGAGGAATCCCCAAATGCCGTTCATCCCGCCGACGGACTCGATGTTCCTGCTGGCCGAGACCCGAGAGCACCCGATGCACGTCGGCGGGCTGCAGCTGCTGGTCCCGCCGGACGACGCCGGTCCGGAGTTCGTCCGTGACCTGGTCGAGTCGTTCCGCGCCGAAGGTGCATCGGCGCTGTTCCGCAAGCGCCCGGCCGAGCCCGTCGGCACCGTCGGTCAGTCGTGGTGGACCGTCGACGACGAGGTCGACTTCGACTACCACGTCCGGCACTCGGCGGTGCCCGGTCCGGGGCGCATCCGCGAGCTGCTGCAGCTCACGTCGCGCTGGCACGGTGCGCTGCTCGACCGGCATCGTCCGCTCTGGGAGTGCCACGTCGTCGAGGGCCTGCAGGACGGCCGGATCGCCGTCTACTCCAAGATCCACCACGCGATGATCGACGGCGTGTCGGCGCTGCGGCTCCTGCAGCGCTCGTACAGCGAGGACCCCGACGCCCGCGACTGCGTGCCGCCGTGGCTGCTGCCGCCGCGGTCGGGTCCCGCGACGAGCACCGAGGTGGTCCGCCGGCCGTCGCGGCTGCCCGATCCGCTGGGCGTGCTCCGCGCGGGTGCCGACGTCGCGGGTGACCTGGCTGGTCTGGTGCCGGCCGGGTTCAAGGTGGCTCGCCAGGTGTACCGCGACGGCGACATCACGCTGCCGCGCGCACCGAAGACGATCCTCAACGGCCGCGTCGGCGGCGCCCGTCGGTTCGCGGCCCAGTCGTGGGAGATCGAGCGCATCCAGCAGGTCGCCAAGTCGTCGGCGACCACCATGAACGACGTCGTGCTCGCGATGGTGGGCGGTGCGCTGCGGGCCTATCTGCTGGAGCAGGGCGCGCTGCCCGACGAGCCGATGACCGCGATGGTCCCGGTGTCGCTCACGCTGCGGGAGGACTCGGCCGGGACGAAGGACAAGGCCGACAGGGATGGGGGCAACAAGGTGGGCGCGATCGTGGTCAACCTGGCCACCGACCGCGAGCACGGAGCGACCCGGCTCGAGGAGATCGCGTACTCCTCGAAGCAGGCCAAGAAGATCCTCAGCGACCTGACGCCTGTGCAGATCCTGGCGTTCTCGGCTGCTCAGATGGCGCCGCTGGCGTTCGCGCCCGTCCCCGGGTTCGTCAAGTACACCAACCCGCCGTTCAACGTCATCGTGTCGAACGTGCCGGGCCCCAAGAACGACGTGTACTTCAACGGTGCTCGTCTCGACGGCATCTACCCGGTGTCGATCGTGCTCAACGGCCAGGCGCTCAACGTCACCCTGACGAGCCGGGCCGGCTACCTGGACTTCGGCCTGATCGGCTGCCGCACGTCGCTGCCTCACCTGCAGCGTCTGCTGCAGCACCTCGAGGACGCCCTGGCGGAGCTGGAGCGCAGCTGGGGGTAGAGGATCGGCACCATGAACATGGTGCTGGCGGCGATCGCGATCGTCGGGGTGTCGGCATCCGGTCCGCTGATGGCGTACGCCGCCGCGCCGGCGATGGCGATCGGCTTCTGGCGCAACGCCCTCGGCGCCGCGACGCTCGCGCCGTTCGGCTGGCGACGCACGGCGCGCGAGCTGCGGGGGCTCGACGGGCGCGGCGCGGCGACCCTGGGCTTCGCCGGCGTCATGCTGGCGGCCCACTTCGCGACGTGGATCGTCGGCCTGCAGCTGACCACGGTCGCGGCGGCCACCGCGATGGTGAGCATGCAGGTGGTGTTCGTCGTGTTGATCGACCGGTTCCGCGGGATCAGGACCTCCCGTCCGGTCCTGGTCGGGATGGCCCTCGCGATCGTCGGCGTCCTGGTCATCACGGGCGTCGACTTCACCTTGTCGACCCGGGCGGTCACCGGGGACCTGCTGGCGCTGCTCGGCGGCCTCACCGCGGCGCTGTACCTGGTGGCCGGCTCGCACGTTCGCACGACGGTGTCGACGACCTCGTACGCGGTCGGCTGCTACGCGATCTGCTCGCTGGTCCTGCTGGTCGGGTGCGTCGTGGCCCGCGACGACCTGGTCGGCTTCGAGCAGTCGACGTGGCTGGCGATCCTCGGCGTCACGGTGTGCGCCCAGCTGCTCGGGCACACGATCCTCAACCACCTGCTCGCCGTCATGAGCCCGGGGCTGATCTCGCTCCTGCTCCTGCTCGAGGTGCCGGGCGCGGCGCTGCTGGCCGCCGTGTTCCTGGACCAGCAGCCGCCGGTCGGGGTGTTCGTCGGGCTCGCCGTCATCCTGGCCGGGCTGGCCGTCGTGACGCTGCGGCGCCCGGCACCGGAGGCCCCGCCGGTCTGACGAGACCCCCGTCACGCGGCCGAGCGGCCCCGACTACCTGCGGGTAGAGTGCGCGGGTCAACCGCAGCACCACATGTTCAGGAGCACCGATGGGACGTCTCGTCAGCACCGAAGGCCTCACCGAGGAGCAGCAGGAGATCCTCAAGGTCGTCCGGCAGTTCGTCGAGAAGGAGATCATCCCGGTCGCCACCGACCTCGAGCACAAGGACGAGTACCCGACCGAGATCGTCGAGGGTCTCAAGGAGCTCGGCATCTTCGGCCTGATGATCCCCGAGGAGTACGGCGGGCTCGGCGAGTCACTACTGGCGTACTCCCTCGTGGTCGAAGAGATCGCGCGAGGATGGATGAGCGTCAGT
>JALRKU010000161.1 GCA_023254755.1 Aeromicrobium sp.
CTCCATGTCGCAGATGACCCTCCCCACGCTCATCACGAGCCTGCGCCTCGTGGCGGTGCCCCTCGTGATCTTTGGCCTCTCCGCGCGCCCGTGGGGTCCGTGGTGGACACTCTCTTTCTTCTGCGCCGCGATGACCGCGCACACGGTGCCGAAGATGGCCGCCTTGACCAGCGAGAGCATCAGGTCGCTCGGCCGGGCCAGGGTCGCGACCGAGGCCAGGTAACCGCCGGCCGACAGGTCCTGCACGACGATGCTGACGAGCAGCGTGGTGACGATCGAGAAGAACATGACGACGCCGTTGAGCAGGATCGAGACGACGACGGTCGCGATGACCCGGGGGAGCACGACCCGCTCGACGACCCGCACGCCCATCACCTCGAGCGCGTCGAGCTCCTCCCGGATCCGGCGTTCGCCGAGCTCGGAGCAGATGGCCGACCCCGCGACGCCGGCGAGCATCAGGGCGGTGATGATCGGCGCCCCCTGCCGAACGACCGCCAGCGTGTTGCCGGCACCGGTGAAGCCCGTGGCCCCGACCTCCTGGGCCAGCACGTTGACCTGCAGCGCGAGGATGACGCCGAACGGGATGCAGACCGCGAGGGCGGGCAGCGTGCAGACGGTGATGGTGAACCAGGTCTGCCGGATCGTCTCCTCCAGCGGGAACCGGCCCGCCGAGATGCTGCGGGGCAGCGACCGGGCCACGTCGGCGCCGAGCCGCGCGGGCGCGAGCAGCTCGCGCACCGAGGCTCGGGCGTCGAACCGGCGGACTGCCTCGGACAGCGTGGGCGCCGTCTCCCCAGGACGCGGCGCAGCGGTCTCGTGTGGCCGCTGCGCGGTCGTGGGCTCCGGCACGCGCGCTCCCTCCTCAGGTCGCGACCTTGACAGTGGATCTGTCGAGGTCGTCATGCAGACAACGACGGAGAGTGAGGTAGGTCACGCTCGCCGATGAACGGCGATCGTCGCGATGGCAGCGCGAATTGCACCAGGACGATGACAGCAATATTGTCGCCGTCGTGACTGCCGCTCCCGAGGACGACTGGCTCACGGTCGAGCAGTTCGCGGAGCGGCACGACGTCACGGTCCGCACGCTGCGCTACTACGCCAGCCTGGGCCTGCTGCCGGCGCCCGAGCGGCGAGGCCGTTTCGCGTACTACGGGCCCGTCCACGCGGCCCGCCTCCGTCTGGTCCTCGAGCTGCAGCAGCGCGGCATGTCGATGGCCGGCATCGAACGTGCGCTCGCGCCGATCGCCGACGACGCCTCGGCGGAGGACCTCACGATCCACCAGGCGATGCTGTCGACCTGGACCCTCGGCGTGCCCGAGGTGCTCGACCGGGTCGAGCTCGACCGGCGCGCAGGTCGTGAGCTGACCGACGACGAGGTCCGTGTCCTCGTCGACACCGGGGTGCTCGAGCGCATCGGCCGCACGTTCTCGCCCCTCGACGGCTTCGACATCTCGGTCGAGCTGCTGGGCCTCGGCGTGCCGGCCGAGGTCATCGTCGAGGCCGGGCAGACGATCGGCCGGCAGATGACGATCCTGGCCCGCGACCTGACCAGGATCCTCAAGGAGCACGTGATCGAGCCCTACCGCGCCGAGCCCCGCACACCGGAGGAGGCCGAGCAGCTCGCCCGGGTCGTCGGCCGCCTGCGCGCCCTCACGACCAGCGCGATCGTCTCCGGCTACCACCGGGTGACGGACCCCCGCGACCTCTGACCCTGTCGGCCGGGTCCCGTCGGGTTCTGGATGAATTCTGTCGATTTCGCTGTGCTGTGGCAGTGCGACGCGTCACGATGACGCACGTCCCCGATTCGCAAGGAACCTCGCCATGCGCCTGTTCGTCGTGCCCGCTGTCGCCGGGCTCACCCTCGCCGCCCTCACGGCGGTCACCTCACCTGCGTCTGCGACAGCGGACGGCTGCGACGGCAGCACCGTCGTCGACTTCAACGGGGACGGTCGTCCCGACGCGGCGGTCGGCGATCCCTCGGGCGCCGTCGGTGCGCTCGACGGCGCCGGTCACGTGATCGTCCGGTACGGCGGCACCGGAGGCCACATCGGCAACGCGAGCAGCGTGCGACTGACGCAGTCGGACGTCGGCAGCACGTCGCAGGCGCAGGCCCGCTTCGGCAACGCCCTCGCCGCGGCCGACCAGGACTGCGACGGCTACACCGACCTGCTGGTCGGCGTTCCTGGCTACGACCTCGCTGGCGGCAAGACCAACGCGGGCATGGCGGTGCTCATCAAGGGCTCGAGCTCGGGTCTTGGCAACGGAGGCGGGACCGCGACCTACACGACGGCGAGCTTCGGCCAGGCGACGGCGTCGGGTGACGCCTTCGGCTTCTCCGTCGACATGATCGAGGACGTCGGCACGGGTGGCACGCCCGATCCCTTCGCCTACGCCTTCGCGATCGGTGCCCCGTACCGCGACGCGGGCGGCCAGATCGACAGCGGGGCCGTCGCGTTCCGCAACGCCGGTGACGGAGGAAACGTCGGCGGCTGGCTGACCCAGGACTCCGCGGGCTTCCCCGGGGCTTCGGAGCAGGGCGACGCCTTCGGATACTCCGTGGCGCTCCTCTACGACGGTGACGACCGAACCGACCTCGTCGTCGGCTCGCCGGGTGAGGACGTCGTCGCTGGCGGCGGCGACGTGGTCGACGCGGGTGTCATCACCCGCATCCACCACCTCTACCTCGACGAGTACGACTCGGTGGAGTCCTTCTCGCAGAACTCGTCGGGCGTGCCCGACACGGTCGAGGCCGGTGACCGCTTCGGGCACTCGCTGGCCGGATCACGGTCGGGAAGCACCAACTACCTCGCCGTGGGCGTGCCCCTGGAGAACGTCGGCTCCAAGTCCGACGCCGGCCTGGTCCAGCTCTTCACCGTGGCGGGATCGACCATCACGCCGAAGACGGGACTGACGCAGAACACGTCGGGTGTCGCCGGGTCCGCCGAGACCAACGACCACTTCGGTGACGTGGTCGACCTGGCCCTCGCCACCAACACCTACCTGGCGGTCGGCGTGCCCGGGGAGAACCAGGAGGCGACGAACTCCGGGCTCGTCCAGGTGTTCAAGGCGGCGTCGGTGTCGACCGACAAGTCCTACACGCAGGACTCGTCCGGCGTCGGGGGCAAGGCGGCCACGAACGACGCGTTCGGATCCTCGGTCGCCCTCGTCAGCGGCTACTCCGAGCACGCCCTCCTCGTGGGCGTGCCGAGCGACAACGCGTATCCCAACGGGCTGGTCCACGCGATCCCCTACCGCGGCGGGTCCGCGATCCACCAGACGTGGAAGGGGCTTGCCGCCGGGGCGGCGGACTTCGGCGTCTCCCTGGCGACACAGGGCAGCTGACGTCGATCTCGAGCCCGTCCCGCGCCGCGTGCGCGGGGCGGGCTCGTTCGCGCAGAGCCGGACCTCGGCGCCTCCGTGGTGGGCCGCATCGGGGGTCGCGCAGGTCTCATCGGGACCGATTTGTGTTTCCCTCGGAGAGTCTGCCAGAATGTTCCGGTTGCCTCGGCTGGATCGCGGGGGTGCCATCAGCCGGAATCTCACGCCGGTCGCGACGATGGTGCCGAACCTGAGACCCAGCTCGATCCGCGGCTGACCGGGTTCCCTCGGGCGGTGCGGGTCCAACCACCCAACTCGAGAAGTGTGTGACGTGCGCGTGTGTCGCCCAAGGCGACACGCCCGACCTCGGGATTCGGACGACGTCCGACGCTGTGGGGCAGCGAACCATTGAAGCGAAGAGACAGGAACGCAAGAGCATGGCGGGACAGAAGATCCGTATCCGGCTCAAGGCCTACGACCACGAGGTCATCGACTCGT
>JALRKU010000443.1 GCA_023254755.1 Aeromicrobium sp.
TGGTGATGATCGGCGCCGGCGCGCTCTGGGCACTCACGCGGACCGACCCGGCAACCGGCGATGCGCTGGCGGCCCTGCACGACGCAGCGTTCCTGCTCGGCCCAGGCCTCCTGCCGGCCGTCAACGCGGCACTGCTGGCGACCGCCCTGTGGCGCGGACGCCTCGTGCCGCGAGCGATCCCCCTGCTGGGCCTGGTCGGCGCACCGCTGCTGCTCGGATCGACCACGGCGTCGCTGCTGGGCGGGCTCGACCAGGTCTCGGCCACGGCCGGGCTGCTCGCCCTGCCGATCGGGCTGTGGGAGCTGTCACTCGGCGTGTGGCTCGCGACGCGCGGAGTGCGCCCGACTCAGTCGTCGTGACGCGGCGCCCGGGTCGCGAGCAGCGCCCACGCGACCAGCGCCGGCTGGAACAGCAGGCGCACCGCGCGCTTGGTGTCGGTGTCGAGCCCGAACGCGTCGCGCTGCTCCACGTACTGGGCGACGTTGCCCGGGAAGATCGCGACGAAGAACAGGGCGAGCAGCATGCCGGCCCAACGGCGGGCGGGCTGGCGCCAGATGGTCAGCAGCGCCGCGCCGAAGGACACCTCGACGACGCCCGACGCGACGACCACGAAGTCCGGGTCGACCGGGACCCACGGCGGCACCTGTGCCTGGAACTCCTCGCGGAGCACCGTGAGGTGTCCGATGCCGGCGGCGAGCATGAACGCACCGAGGACGAGCTGGGCGACTGCGCGGACCATGTCCCGATCCTGGCACGCGCGACCCCACCCCGCCCACGTACGCTCACCGCGTGGTCGCGGACGTGCTGCTGGTCGGGTGCGGCGACCTCGGGGCCGGCATCGGACGACGCCTGGCCGACCGGGGTCACGCCGTCGTCGCGCTGCGCCGTCGCGCCGAGCTGGTGCCGGCGCCCCTCGTGGGTCGCTCGGTGGACCTGACCGTCGCCGAGCCCGACCTGACGGGCGTCGACCCCGCACTCCTGGTCGTCTGCCTCACGGCGCGGCCCCGCACCGAGGCCGCGTACCGGGCGACGTACGTCGACGGGATGCGCCGGGCGCTCGACGCCCTCGACCGCGCCGGCGCCAGGCCTCGTCGGGCCGTGCTCGTGTCGTCGACGGGCGTGATCGGTCCGGGCGAGGAGGGAGTCGTGGTCGACGAGTCGACGCCCCCCGCTCCGGCCGACGCGCCGGCCCGGGTCCTGCTCGAGGCCGAGCAGCTGTTCGCCGAGCGCGTCGCCGGCGGCACCGTGCTGCGCTGCTCGGGCCTCTACCGCGGCGGCGGTCGACTGCTGGAGCAGGTGCGCTCGGGCCGGATCGACGACGCGGGGCGCTGGACCAACCGGGTGCACCGCGACGACGCCGCCGACGCCGTCGTCCACCTGCTGACGACGCCCGACGCGCCGGCACCGGTCTACCTGGCGACCGACGACGAGCCCGCGCTGCGCGGCGACGTCGCGACCTTCCTGGCCGATCGGGCCGGACTCCCCCGACCCGAGCTCTCCGGGGGCGAGCCGCACGGCAAGCGGCTCTCGAACGCCCTGCTCCGCTCGACCGGGTGGGCGCCACGACACCCGACGTTCCGCGAGGGCTACGCCGACGTCACGCCCTGACCATTCGTGAGCAACGGCACACCTCCACCAAGCACCCGCTGCGCAACCGCGACGACCTCTCGATGATCTACACGCCGGGTGTCGCCCGCATCTGCCAGGCGATCGCCAAGGACAAGGAGGACGCCCGGCGCCTGACGATCAAGCGCAACACCGTCGCGGTGGTCTCCGACGGCTCGGCCGTGCTGGGCCTGGGCAACATCGGCCCCCACGCGGCACTGCCCGTCATGGAGGGCAAGGCCGCGCTGTTCAAGCGCTTCGGCGAGGTCGACGCGTGGCCGATCTGCCACGACACGCAGGACGTCGACCAGATCGTCGAGACCGTCGCGGCGCTGTCTCCCGGCTTCGCGGGCATCAACCTCGAGGACATCTCGGCGCCGTACAACTCCAGCGTCTCACCTTTCAGCGACAGCTCGCGGTAGAGGCGCTTGCGCTCCACATCGGAGCGCACCCGGATGGCGCCGATGGCGTCCAGCAGTTGTTGGCTGAGGTGGCT
>JALRKU010000271.1 GCA_023254755.1 Aeromicrobium sp.
CGACTGGGTCAGCCCGCCACCACGCTGTCGGGCGGCGAGTCCCAGCGCGTCAAGCTGGCGTCCGAGCTGCAGAAGCGCAGCACCGGCCGCACGGTCTACGTGCTCGACGAGCCCACCACCGGTCTGCACTTCGAGGACATCCGCAAGCTGCTCGGCGTGCTGCAGCGCATCGTCGACACGGGCAACTCCGTCATCGTCATCGAGCACAACCTCGACGTCATCAAGACCTCGGACTGGGTCATCGACATGGGCCCCGAGGGCGGCAGCGGCGGCGGTCTGCTGATCGCGGAGGGCACCCCGGAGGACGTCGCGGCGCACCCCGACAGCCACACCGGCCGATTCCTCAAGCCGCTGCTGGGCTGACGTGGGGGCCCGCACGGTCGAGCAGGGCTACGGCTGGATCGCCAAGTCCCTGCACTGGGTGGTCGTCGCCCTCGTGGCGCTGCAGCTGGGCGTCGGGTACGCGATGGACGCCGAGCGCGCCGACGTCGACTGCGACCCCGTCGGCGAGCGACGCAGCGGTGGCGACACGTCCGACGCGGAGGAGGAGCGGCTCGACCGCGAGGAGGAGCGCTGCGAGGCTGCGCAGGACGCCGTGAAGGACGAGCCGGACCTCGATGATCCGGCGGTGCGACTGCACGTCGGACTCGGGGTCTGCATCCTGGTGCTCGCCGTCGCCCGCGTCGTCAGGCGGCGGCTCGACGGCCTGCCGGCGTGGGCGCCGGAGCTGTCGGGGCGCGCCCGCAAGGTCGCGTCGGTGACCGAGAAGTGCCTGCTCGTGCTGCTGTTCGCGATGCCCCTCAGCGGCCTCGTGCTGGTGCTCGGTGGCGACGTCGTGGAGCTGCACGTCGCCACCCACCTCGCGTTCCTCGCCGCGCTCGCGGTGCATCTGGCGACCAACCTGCGACCGCGCGTCCTGGCCCGCATGCTGTGACCGCTGCGGTGTCGGACGCGCGCCGTAACCTGGACGCGTGGCGGATCCAGTGACGTACCGGCCGAAGCCGGGGGAGATCCCGATCGAGCCGGGGGTGTACCGGTTCCGCGACGCCGAGGGACGGGTCATCTACGTCGGCAAGGCCAAGTCGTTGCGTCCCCGACTGAGCTCGTACTTCCAGGACGTCGGCAACCTGCATCCGCGGACGCAGCAGATGGTCATGACCGGTGCGTCCGTCGAGTGGACCGTCGTGTCCACCGAGGTCGAGGCCCTGGCTCTGGAGTACTCCTGGATCAAGGAGTTCGACCCGCGGTTCAACGTCAAGTACCGCGACGACAAGTCCTATCCGTGGCTCGCCGTCACGGTCGGCGAGGAGTACCCGCGCGTCACCGTCATGCGAGGGGCTCAGCGCAAAGGCGTGCGCTACTTCGGCCCCTACGGTCACGCCTGGGCGATCCGTGACACGGTCGACACCCTGCTCCGGGTCTTCCCGATGAGGTCGTGCTCGGCGGGGGTGTTCCGTCGCTCGGCCGCGATCGGCCGGCCGTGCCTGCTGGGCGACATCGGCAAGTGCGCGGCCCCCTGTGTCGGGCGGGTCGACGTCGACGAGCACCGCGCCATCGTCGACGACTTCCTGGCGTTCATGGCGGGCCAGACCGGCACGTTCATCCGCGACATCGAGCGGAAGATGCGCGACGCCTCCGACCAGCAGGAGTACGAGCTGGCGGCCAAGTACCGCGACGACCTCGGCGCCCTCAACCGGGTGCTGGAGAAGCAGACGGTCGCGTTCGCCGACGGCACCGACGCCGACGTGCTCGGGTTCGAGGTCGACCCGCTCGAGGTCGCGGTGCAGATCTTCTCCGTGCGCGGGGGTCGCATCCGCGGCCAGCGCGGCTGGGTGGCCGACCGCGCCGACGAGGCCCCGTTCGACGAGCTCGTGCAGCGGGCGCTGATGACGCTGTACCAGGACGCGTCGCCGTCGGCCATTCCCCGGCGGGTGCTCGTGCCGCAGCTGCCCGCCGACGTCGACGCCGTCACCGAGCTGCTCGCCGAGCACCGTGGCGGGCCGGTGTCCATCCGCGTGCCTCAGCGCGGCGACAAGAAGTCGTTGATGGAGACGGTCCAGCAGAACGCTCGGCAGTCGATGCTGCGTCACAAGATGCAGCGCTCCGGCGACCTCACGACGCGAAGCCAGGCTCTCGAGGAGCTGCAGGAGGCGCTCGACCTGCCCGAGGCGCCGCTGCGGATCGAGTGCTTCGACATCTCCAACCTGCAGGGCACCGAGATCGTGGCGTCGATGGTGGTGTTCGAGGACGGCCTCGCCCGCAAGAGCGAGTACCGCAAGTTCAACGTGAGGCACGAGGGGCAGAGCGACGTCGGGGCGATGCACGAGGTCATCACCCGTCGGTTCGCGGCGCTGCTCAGGGCGCGCGAGGAGGGCGCCGACGAGCAGGGCATCGACCCCGAGACCGGACGGCCTCGCAAGTTCGCGTACGCGCCTCAGCTGGTCGTCGTCGACGGCGGACCGCCGCAGGTCGCGGCCGCCAAGAAGGCGATGGACGAGCTCGGCGTCGACGGCGTCGCGCTGGTGGGCCTGGCCAAGCGGCTCGAGGAGGTCTGGCTCCCCGACGACCCCGATCCCGTCATCCTGCCCCGCAGCAGCGAGGGCCTGTACCTGCTGCAGCGGGTCCGCGACGAGGCGCACCGGTTCGCCATCACGCACCACCGCGGTCGACGGAGCAAGTCGATGGTCGACAGCCTGCTCGATCCGGTGCCCGGACTCGGACCCACGCGACGCAAGGCCCTGATGAAGCGCTTCGGCTCGGTCAAGAAGCTCCGGTCGGCGTCGGCGGAAGAGATCGCGAACGTGCCCGGGATCGGTCCCGCTACGGCAGAATCCATCGTGGCGGCGCTCCGGGCGGCGGCGCCCGCACCGACGGTCAACACGGCCACGGGCGAGATCATCTCCGAGGGGGACGCGTGAACCGCGAGCTGCGCGACTTCGTGCTCATCACCGGCATGACCGGCGCGGGACGCGGCACGGCGGCCAAGGTGCTGGAGAAGCTCGGCTACTACGTGATCGACAACATCCCGCCGCAGCTGCTCGCCGACGCGATCGACACGCTGGTCAAGGCGCCCGACATCGACCGGATCGCGGTCGTCATCGACGCCCGGTCGCGCGGGTTCTTCGAGGACCTCACCGA
Organism: Aeromicrobium sp.; assembly: GCA_023254755.1. Lineage (GTDB taxonomy): Bacteria > Actinomycetota > Actinomycetes > Propionibacteriales > Nocardioidaceae > Aeromicrobium. The sequence continues at coordinate 3,139 of JALRKU010000271.1, forward strand.
CACGCTCGAGCGTCTGCACGACGCCGGGCACCCCGCGACCACGCTCTTCCTCGAGGCCTCCGACGAAGTGCTCGTCCGCCGGCAGGAGGCTGCGCGGCGGCCCCACCCGCTCAGCGTCGAGGGTCGGCTGATGGACGGCTTCGCGCGGGAGCGCGAGCTGCTGCGGCGCATCCGCGGCCGCGCCGACATCGTCATCGACACCACCAACCTCAACACCCACCAGCTCACCCAGCGGGTGCGGGCGGCGTTCGAGGAGGCCGAGATCGACGGCCTCC
>JALRKU010000352.1 GCA_023254755.1 Aeromicrobium sp.
CGCCTGATATCATCGTGCGTAACGAAAAACGGATGTTGCAAGAATCCGTTGACGCCTTGTTCGACAACGGCCGTCGTGCTCTCACCCGTCGACCAGCGCGACGGACGCGTCCGACTCGCCGGCGAGATCTGGTCGGCCCGCACCGACTCGCCCACCACCCGCTTCGACGTCGGCGACGAGGTCCTCGTCGTCCGCGTCGACGGTGCGACAGCCGTCGTCACCGCCGTCACCACCACCACGGAGAGCTGACATGTTCACCACACTGACCGTCCTGCTGATCCTGCTGGCGGCCCTCGTCGTCGCGGTCGTGGCGATGACCGTCAAGATCGTCCCGCAGGCCCGCGCCGGCATCGTCGAGCGCTTCGGCAAGTACCGCACCACGCTGCCGGCCGGGCTGAACGTCGTCACGCCGTTCATCGACAAGGTCCGCTACGTCATCGACCTGCGCGAGCAGGTCGTCAGCTTCCCGCCGCAGCCGGTGATCACCGAGGACAACCTCGTGGTCTCGATCGACACCGTCATCTACTTCCAGGTCACCGACGCCGTCGCGGCGACGTACGAGATCGCCAGCTACATCCAGGCCATCGAGCAGCTCACCATGACCACGCTGCGCAACATCATCGGTGGCATGACCCTCGAGCACGCGCTCACCAGCCGCGACCAGATCAACTCCGGTCTGCGCGGCGAGCTCGACAGCGCGACCGGCAAGTGGGGCATCCGCGTCAACCGCGTCGAGCTCAAGGGCATCGACCCGCCGCCGTCGATCATCGACGCGATGGAGAAGCAGATGCGCGCCGAGCGTGACAAGCGCGCCATGATCCTGACCGCCGAGGGCGACCGGCAGTCGCAGATCCTCACGGCCGAGGGCTCCAAGCAGGCCGCGATCCTGACCGCCGAGGGCGAGCGCCAGGCGCAGATCCTCACGGCCCAGGCCGATCGTCAGGCCCAGATCCTGCGTGCCCAGGGTGAGGCGCAGGCCATCTCGGCGGTGTTCCAGGCCATCCACGACGGCAACCCGGACCAGAAGCTGCTGTCGTACCAGTACCTGCAGACGCTGCCGAAGATCGCCGCGGGCGAGAACACCAGCACGTGGGTGATCCCCGCCGAGCTGACCAAGGTGCTCGGCACCCTGGGTGGCACGTTCGGCAAGATCCCCGCCGACGGTGGCGGCTCCAAGGTGCGGGTCGACCTCGACGAGCCGGTCGACGACGACCCGGCCGAGGAGCCCGAGACCAGCGCCGCGGTGCAGCAGGCGCTCGATGCGGCGAAGGCCGCCGAGCAGCCGACCATCACGTCACCCGAGGTCGTCAACGACCCGATCGCCCCGGCCGCTGAGGCCGCGGGCGACGACACCCCGCCGCCCCCGCCGCCAGCCTGATCCGGTGACACGGTCTGCCGGGCCGCCCGTCTGGGGCGGCCTGGCAGGCTGGCGGGCATGGACCGCACCACCCTCGTCCGGCTCGCCCTCACGGTGGCCGTCGCGATCAGCGTCGCGATCGGCATCGCCTGGTTCGTCGTCGATCGCGACGACGACCCCGTGAGCGGACCGGCCCCGAAGGCCGCCGAGGAGGTGCCGCTCGCCGAGGGCTCGCAGACCGAGCCCGACGCCGACTGGGTCTCCGAGACCGCGTCGCAGCACCAGATCCCCGTGCGGGCGATGCAGGCCTACGCCACGACCGAGATCAGCGAGCGCGAGGCCCAGCCCGGCTGCCACCTGCGGTGGAACACGCTGGCCGCGATCGGATCGGTCGAGTCGGCCCACGGCACGCTCGGCGGCGGAGGTCTGGACGCCCAGGGATCGTCGACCGAGAAGATCATCGGTCCCGCCCTCGACGGCACCAACGGCACCCGGGCCATCGAGGCCACCGCGGAGTCGACCCGCCTGCACGGCGACGACGAGTGGGACCACGCGGTCGGGCCGTTCCAGTTCCTCACGTCGTCGTGGGAGCGCTACGGCGGCGACGCGGACGGCGACGGCGAGGCCGACCCGTTCGACATCGACGACGCCGCGCTGGGCGCCGCACGCCACCTGTGCGTCGCGGGCCACGACCTCGCGGGCGACGGCTGGGTGCCGTCGGTCTTCTCGTACAACAACTCGATGCAGTACGTCGCGAAGGTCCGCAGCGTCGCGAACAGCTACGCCGACTGACGTCGGCCGGCCGTCAGTGGCGGTAGGTGCCGTGCACGATCGCGCGGCCCAGCGTCTTGAAGGTCAGGTTGAAGCCGACCACGGCCGGCGACGCCGAGGCGTCGACCCCGAGGGTCTCCTCGCCGACCGCGTGGACCACGAAGAAGTACCGGTGGTCCTGGTCGCCCTGCGGCGGGGCAGCACCCATGAACGCGTGCGTGCCGCCGTCGTTGCGGACGTGGAAGGCTCCAGCCGGCAGCGTCGCGTCGCCTGCGCCGGCACCGGCGGCCAGCTCGGTGACGTCCGCCGGGACGTCGACGACGACCCAGTGCCAGAAGCCCGACACGATCGGGGCGTCGGGGTCGAAGCAGGTCACGACGAACGACTTGGTGCCCTCGGGCGCGTTGCTCCACGACAGCTGCGGCGACGTGTCGCCGTGGGCGTTGACCTGGTCGTCCTTCAGCGGCTGACCGTCGACGACGTCGGCGCTGGTCACGTCGAACGACGCGACGGCGGGCAGCAGCGGGTACGGATCCGGGGTGACCGGGCGATCGAGGCTCATGACGGCCAGGCTAGCCACTCGGCCTAGAGTTTCGTCATGGCCGAGATCCTCCAGGTGACCGATCCGGCCGATCCCCGACTCGACGCCTACCTGCGGCTGCGTGACGTCTCGCTGCGCCAGCACCTCGAGGTCGAGCGCGGGATCTACCTGGCCGAGGGGGAGAAGGTCGTCCGTCGGGCGGTCGAGGCGGGGCACCGACCGGTGTCCTTCCTCATGGCGCCGCGCTGGCTCGACGGGCTCGCCGACGTGCTCGACGGCACCGACGCGCCCGTCTTCGTGCTCGACGAGGCGACGATCGAGCGGGTCACCGGCTTCCACGTGCACCGCGGTGCGCTCGCGGCGATCCAGCGGCCCGCCGCGGCCACGGTCGACGACGTGCTGCAGGACGCGCGACGTGTCGTGGTGATGGAGGACCTCGCTGACCACGCCAACGTCGGGGCGATCTTCCGCAGTGCCGCAGCGCTGGGGTTCGACGCCGTGCTGCTGTCGCCGCGCTGTGCTGACCCCTGGTACCGGCGATCGATCAAGACGTCGATGGGTGCCGTGTTCCGGGTTCCCTTCGCCCGCGTCGACGAGTGGTACGCCCTGCCCGACGTGCTCCGCGACCACGGCCTGGTGAGCCTGGCGCTGACCCTCGCCGACGACGCCGTCGCGCTGGACTCCGTGCCGACCGACCTGTCGCGCCTCGCCGTGATCGTCGGGTCGGAGGGCCACGGGTTGTCGGAGCGCTGGCAGCAGGGCGCCGACCACCGCGTCACGATCCCGATGGCGGCCGACATCGACTCGCTCAACGCCGCGGCGTCGGTCGCAGTCGCCTGCTGGCAGCTGCGACCGCGCCCGGAGCCGGCATGAGCACCGAGATCGGCATCCGGCTGCTGGCCGCGGTGGTCATCGCCGCCGTCGTGCTGGTGGTCGTGATCCGCCAGGTGCTGCGCCAGGCGGGTGCCTCGCCCGGTCGTGCGCAGTCGTCACCTGCACCAACGCCGCGTGCACCGCGCACTCCGCTCGAGCCGGGCACCCGTCACCTGGTCCAGCGCCTCCTCGACGCCGGCGAGAAGATCCGGGCGATCAAGACCCTGCGCGAGGCCGTGCCCGGGCTGTCGTTGGCCGCGGCCAAGCGCCGCGTGGACGACTGGCACCTCGAGCCGCACGCCGCCGAGCCCCCGGCACCCGTCGTCGACGACGAGCTGGCGGCCTCGGCGCGGGCGGTGCGCGACACCTCGGGTCCGAACGCGGCGATCAAGCACGTGCGGGAGCGCACCCGCTGGGGCCTCGCCGAGGCGAAGGCCTACGTCGACCGGCTCGTCTGAAACCGAGCGGCGTCGTCAGTCGTCGACGCCGGCCGGGGTGACCGGCCAGTCGGCGGGGTAGTGGTCGGCCAGCTCGCCGTGCTGCTTGTAGAGCTTCTTGCGGGCCCGCTCGGCGAGCCGGTCGCCGAACACGGTGCCGAACAGGTGGTCGGTCTCGTGCTGCAGGCAGCGGGCCAGCAGGCCGGTGCCGTGGAACTCCACGGGAGCGCCGGTCTGGTCGAAGCCCGTCACGTGCGCCTGGTCGGGCCGGGCGCAGCCGGTGAACGCGCCGGGCAGCGACAGGCAGCCCTCGTCGGCCTCGTCGAGGTGGCGCTCCTTGCCCTCGGGCAGCGTCAGCACGGGATTGCACACGACACCCGTCACGCGGTTCTCGTCGCCGTCGGGGCAGTCGAACACGAAGACCTTGAGGTCGACGCCCACCTGGTTCGCGGCGAGGCCCACGCCGTGCGCGGCGTACATCGTGGCGACCATGTCACTGACGAGCTTCGCGAGGTCGTCGTCGAACTCCGTCACGTCACGCAGCTCGTGGTGCATCACGGGGGTGCCCCAGCGGGTGATGGGCAGGACGTCGCCCGGCTCGGGAAGGGCACGGGACTGCGGGGCGGTGGGGATCGCGTCGGGCACCGCCACAGGCTATCGGGCCGCCACGCCCGCCATGACCTGGCGGGTGACGCAGATCTCGGATACTCTGAGTATCTGAAGGTGTAACTTCGGGTTACAAGGTCGTACGACATGTGCGACCACCCGCAGACGACGAGGAGCTCCGGTGGCGAATCGCAAGGACCCCATGGGGATCGGGCTCGCGGTGCTGAACCGCATCGCCAGCTCACCCACCATCGACAAGCTCGGCCTCCGCAAGGCCGCCGAGCGCGCGGTCTACCAGGGCGCCAAGAACGGCTTCCAGGTCGCCGGCGCCGCGAACCGCACGTTCAAGAAGACCAAGGGCTCGGGCACGCCGCAGCGGCTGTCCGCCACCTCGGACTCGGGCGTCTTCGACCTGACGCCCACCGAGGACCAGCAGATGATCGTCGGCGTCGTCCAGGAGTTCGCAGCCGAGGTGCTGCGTCCCGGCGCCGAAGCTGCCGAGAAGGACAACACCACGCCCAAGGAGGTGCTGCAGCAGACCGGCGAGTTCGGTCTCACGCTGCTCAACATCCCCGAGGCGCTCGGTGGCCTGTCCGAGGAGCGCTCGGCCGTGACCGGCGTGCTGGTCGCCGAGGCGCTCGCCGAGGGCGACATGGGCCAGGCCGTCGCGTGCCTCGCCCCCGCCGCCGTCGCGACCGCGATCTCGCTGTGGGGCTCCGACACGCAGCAGCAGACGTACCTGCCCTCGTTCGCCGGCGACGACGCCCCCGTGGCGGCACTGGCGATCGCGGAGCCGCGGCCGCTGTTCGACCCGCTCACCCTCGAGACCACGGCGCGCAGGACGGCGACCGGCTGGGTCGTCAACGGCACCAAGTCGGCCGTCGTCCGCGGCACCGAGGCCGAGCTGTTCGTCATCTCGGCCGACATCGAGGGGCAGGGGCCGGGTCTGCTGGTCATCGAGTCCAGCACCCCCGGCGTCGCGATCCAGGACGACCCCAGCATGGGCCTGCGGGCCGCCGGTCTCTCGCGCCTCGTGCTGACCGACGTCGAGGTCGCCGCCGACGCCCTGCTGGGGGACGGCACGACCGATGACTACCGCGAGTGCATCCGACTCTCGCGGCTCGCCTGGGCGGGTCTCGCGCTGGGCACCGCCAAGTCGGTGCTCGACTACACCAAGGACTACGTCAAGACCCGCGAGGCGTTCGGCGAGCCGATCGCGTTCCGCCAGTCCGTCGCGTTCATGGTCGCCAACATCGCGATCGAGCTCGAGGGCATGCGCCTGGTGACCCTCAAGGCGGCCTCGCGTGCCGAGCAGGGCATCGACGCGTCGCGCGAGATCGCCCTCGCCCGCAAGCTCACCGCCGAGTACGGCATGAAGATCGGCACCGACGGCGTCCAGCTGCTCGGTGGACACGGCTTCGTCAAGGAGCACCCCGTCGAGCGCTGGTACCGCGACCTGCGGGCCGTCGCCGTCATGGAAGGAGCAGTCCTCGTCTGAGGGCGGAGTCGACATGATCAATCTGGAGACCCCCAAGAAGTTCCGCGGGTTCATCAAGCAGGCCAACCAGGTCGCCGACAACTTCCTGCGCGCCAACTCCCGCAAGTACGACCTCGCCGAGCACGCCTACCCCAAGGAGCTCGACCTGCTGGCGTCGCTCGTCGACGGCATGGGCGACTCGGGTCAGGGCCAGGGCGCCGGTGCGGCCGGCGTCCGTCGCGACGAGTCCGCCGACGATGGCAAGGGCAAGGTGAAGAACGGCACCAACATGAGCTCGGTGCTGTCGATCATCGAGATGTGCTGGGGCGACGTCGGCCTCCTGCTCTCGATGCCGCGCCAGGGCCTCGGCAACTCGGCCATCGCGTCGGTCGCCAACGACGAGCAGCTCGAGCGGTTCAAGGGCACGTGGGCCTCGATGGCCATCACCGAGCCCAGCTTCGGCTCCGACTCGGCCGCGATCACCACGACCGCGGTCAAGGACGGCGACGCGTACGTGCTCAACGGCGAGAAGATCTTCGTGACGTCGGGCGAGCGGTCCGACAGCGTCGTCGTCTGGGCCACGCTGGACAAGTCGCTCGGTCGCGCCGCGATCAAGTCGTTCCTGGTGTTCAAGGACACCCCCGGCATCCGGGTCGAGCGCCTCGAGCACAAGCTCGGCATCCGCGCGTCCGACACGGCCGTCATCGTGCTCGACAACTGCCGCGTGCCGGCCGAGAACCTGCTCGGCAGCCCCGAGATCGACACCAAGCAGGGCTTCGCGGGCGCCATGGCGACGTTCGACAACACCCGACCGCTGGTCGCCGGCATGGCCGTCGGCTGTGCCCGGGCCGCGCTGGAGGACGTCCGCGGACTGCTGGAGCGCGCCGGCGTCGAGATCGACTACGACCGGCCGGCGCAGACCCAGTCGGCGGCTGCCGCGACGTTCCTGCAGCTCGAGGCGGACTGGGAGGCGGCGCTGCTGCTGACCCTCGAGGCCGCGTGGCTGGCGGACAACCGCAAGCCGAACTCGATGGAGGCCTCGATGGCCAAGGCCAAGGCGGGGCGCGTCGGCAACGACATCACGCTTCGGTGCGTCGAGCTGGCCTCGACCCTCGGCTACAGCGAGACCGAGCTGCTCGAGAAGTGGTCGCGCGACTCCAAGATCCTCG
>JALRKU010000459.1 GCA_023254755.1 Aeromicrobium sp.
ACCTCGGCTTGCTGATCATTGACGAGGAACAGCATTTCGGCGTGGCCCACAAGGAACGCCTGAAGGAACTTCGTTCGGACATCCACGTCCTGACCCTGACCGCGACGCCGATCCCGCGGACGCTGCAGCTGTCGCTGACCGGTGACGTGCGGCGGTGGACCAGAGCGACCCGCTCCAGCGCCTGGTCCACGGCGGCGCGGTCGCGTGCCGTGCGGGGGACGAACCACCGACGACGTGCCAGGCGGCCGCTGGCGACGACCTCCTCGACCGTGGCGGGGACACCGGCCACGGCGCGCGTGCGTTGCGGCACGTACCCGATGCGGGCGCGGTCGTGGAACTGCGCGAGCGGCGTGCCGAACAGCTGCACGCGCCCGCCGATGGTGGGCACGAGACCGACCGCGGCTCGCACCAGCGTCGACTTGCCCGATCCGTTGGCTCCGAGCAGGACCACGAACTCACCGTGGTCGACCACGAGATCGACGTCGTGGAGCACGAGCCGACCGTCGAGCGCGACCGAGACCCCCTCGACGCTCAGGGGCGGTGGGGCATCAGCGGGACCGGCAGGCGTGGCACTGCTCACGAGCAGGAGTTTGCCTCACGCAGGGCGTCGAGGTTCCGGCGCATCAGCGTCAGGTAGGTCTCGTCCCTGGTATCGGGCCCGAGGCCCTCGATGGGATCGAGCGTCGCGACCTTCGCACCCGTCGCGGTGGCGATCGTGTCGGCGTTGGAGGGGTCGACGAGCTCCTCGGTGAAGATCGTGGTGATGCCGGTGGACCGCACGGTGTCGGTGATCGCCGCCAGCTGCTTGCCCGACGGCTCGTTGCTCGGGTCGATGCCCGCGATCGGCACCTGCTCGAGGCCGTACTTCAGCGCGAGGTAACCGAACGCGGCGTGACTCGTGACGATCGTGTGGTGCTCGCAGGTCTTCAGACCGGCCGCGAAGTCCTCGTCCAGTCTCGACAGCTCGTCGACCAGCTCCTGGGCGTTGGCGCGGTACGTGTCGGCGTGCTCGGGATCGATGCGCGCGAGGTCGTCGGCGACCGCCTCGGCGACCGGCTCGAGGTTCGCGGGGTCGAGCCACACGTGCGGGTCCATCGAGCCGTGGTCCTCGTCGCCGTGTTCCCCGGCGTGGTGACCTTCCTGCTCCGCGTGGTCCTCCTCGGAGGTGTGCAGGTCGACGAGGTCCGCGACGTCGACCGTCGAGTCGTCGGGGCGGTCGGCCTGATCGACCGCGTCGTCGACCGCGGCCTGGAAGTCGTGCTGGTAGATCACCAGGTCGGCGTCCTGGACCGCCGCCACCTGCTTGGGCCGCAGCTCCAGGTCGTGCGGCTCGACCCCTGGGGAGGTGAGGTTCTGGACCGAGGCGAGCGACCCCCCGACCTGCTCGGCGACGAACGCGTACGGGTAGAACGAGGCCACCACCGTGGGCTTCCCGTCGTCGGACGACCCGCCGCCGCACCCGGCAAGGAGGAGCGCGGCGGTGACGGGAAGGAGCAGGACCGGGGACGGCTTCATGGGAACGATTCTCAACGTTTCTGAGAATCGTTGTCAAATCCTCCCGACGTCGAGGGCGACGGCGACACCGACGTCGACATCGGTGGTGGCGGTCGGCGGAGGTGGGCTGCGCCGCCGACCGGCGAGGCGCGGGTGAGGGGCGACCGGGAGGGCGCCGATGCGAACGGTGGACGCCGCGTCGATAGACTCAGAGCTCATCCGGGCGCGGCCGTCACGACGACCGCAGGGCCCGCCGACACACCAGCCGGAGCAAGGAGCTTCCCCATGGCATCAGCCGTCGATTCCGTCATCAGTCTCAGCAAGCGCCGGGGATTCGTCTACCAGTGCGGCGAGATCTACGGCGGCACCAAGTCTGCCTGGGACTACGGCCCGCTGGGCGTCGAGCTCAAGGACAACATCAAGCGCCAGTGGTGGAACGCGATGGTGCGCCGCCGCGAGGACGTCGTCGGCCTGGACTCGTCGGTCATCCTGCCGACCGCGGTGTGGAAGGCCTCGGGCCACCTCGCGGCGTTCGTCGACCCGCTGGTCGAGTGCCGCTCGTGCCACAACCGCTTCCGTCAGGACCACCTGCAGGAGGCCGTCGCCGAGAAGAAGGGCATCGACGACCCAGACTCGATCCCGATGTCCGACATCGCCTGCCCCAGCTGCGGCACCCGCGGCGAGTGGACCGAGCCACGCATGTTCAACGGTCTGCTGAAGACGTACCTCGGGCCGGTCGAGAGCGAGGAGGGGCTGCACTACCTGCGCCCCGAGACCGCCCAGGGCATCTTCGTCAACTTCGGCCAGGTCCAGACCACGTCGCGCAAGAAGCCCCCGTTCGGCATCGCCCAGGTCGGCAAGAGCTTCCGCAACGAGATCACGCCCGGCAACTTCATCTTCCGCACCCGCGAGTTCGAGCAGATGGAGATTGAGTTCTTCGTCCAGCCCGGCGAGGACGAGGACTGGCACCAGTACTGGATCGAAGGAAGTGATGGGCAGTGCGTTCGTGATTGAAGCGATTGACTTGGAGGATGCAGTCAGAATCGCTTCCATCCATCCGACGACCCAAGTGCCCGAAGCGGAAGCATTAGGGTGGCGGCTCGAGATTCGGCCGGTTCACTATT
>JALRKU010000179.1 GCA_023254755.1 Aeromicrobium sp.
CAATCAAACATACTTACAGCACCAGTTGATGTAGCTTACTCTGAAGTATGGGGTCCAAAAGACAGTTATAAAGATCTTTGAGTGTTGCATCATAATCACTACCTAGATAGGCAAAGGGGGCTATGAGTGCACCTGTACTGATCCCGGTCGCGTTCCTGCCCCGCAAGCGCGAGGTGTCGCACCTCCTCGACGACGAGGAGGGTGGCCCCAAGGCGCCCGTCATGATGCACTGACGAGCATCGTCCGACACGACGAACGCCCCCACCCGACCGGTGGGGGCGTTCGTCGTCCGGTGCTCAGGCGTCGCGGGCGACCTTGTGCTGCGCGGCCTGCGCGAGCGGCTTGATCACCAGCAGGTCGACGTTGACGTGGTGCGGGCGGGTCGCCATCCAGGCGATCGCGTCGGCGACGTCCTCGGCGACCAGTGGCTCGGCGACACCCCGGTAGACCTGGGCGGCGCGCTCGGCGTCGCCGTCGAAGCGGGTGAGCGAGAACTCCTCGGTGTGGACCATGCCGGGCGCGATCTCGGTGACGCGCACGGGCCGGCCGACGAGCTCGAGCCGCAGCGTCTCGGTCATGACCGCGACGCCGTGCTTGGCGGCGGTGTACCCGCCGCCGCCCTCGTAGGCGATGCGACCGGCGGTCGAGCCCACGTTGACGATCGTGCCGCGGCCCGACGCCTCGAGAGCAGGGAGCAGGGCGCGGGTCACGTTGAGGGTGCCCAGCACGTTGACCTCGTACATCGCCCTCCACTGGTCGGGGTCGGCGTCCTCGACGGGGTCCAGGCCGACCGCTCCGCCGGCGTTGTTGACCAGCAGCTCGACCCCCGGCCCGGCCGCCGACGCAAGGGCAGCGACGTCGTCCGGCGACGTGACGTCGCAGACCACGGCGGTGCCACCGATCTCGTCCGCGAGCTCGCGGATGCGGTCGGCACGGCGTGCGGCGCAGACGACGTGGAATCCCTGCCCGGCGAGCGCGCGGGCGGTGGCGGCACCGATCCCGCTGCTGGCTCCGGTGACGACGGCGGTTCCGTGGGTGCTCATAGGTCCATGCTCCCAGGTGCGCTCGTGCGACCGAGTGGCACGATGGAGGGGTGAGTCAGACCCCAGGTGCGTCGCGCTCGATCCGCCGCGTCGCGCTCCTCTCGGCGCACACGTCGCCGTTGGAGCAGCCGGGCGGGGGCGACGCCGGAGGAATGAACGTCTACGTGCTCGAGCTGTCGCGCCGGCTGGCCCGGCGCGGGGTCGAGGTCGAGGTGTTCACGCGGGCGACGAGCCGCCACCTGCCCGAGCGGGTCGACGCCGCTCCAGGTGTCGTCGTGCGCCACGTGTCCGCCGGTCCGTTCGAGGGACTCGGCAAGAACGACCTGCCGGCGCAGCTGTGCTCGTTCGTCCGCGACGTGCTGCGCGTCGAGGTCGAGTCCGACCCGGGCCACTTCGACCTGGTCCACTCCCACTACTGGCTGTCGGGCCAGGTCGGCACCGTCGCGCGCGAGCGCTGGGACGTGCCGCTGGTCCACACGATGCACACGATGGCCAAGGTCAAGAACGCGATGCTGGCCGACGGCGACGCCGCCGAGCCGATCGGCCGGATCCTGGGCGAGGAGGAGATCGTCCGTCTGGCCGACCGCCTCGTCGCCAACACCGACGCCGAGCGAGGCGAGCTGATCGACCTGTACGGCGCCGAGCCCGAGCGGGTGCGCGTGGTCCACCCCGGCGTCGACACCGAGGTCTTCCGCCCGGGACGCCGCGTCGAGGCCCGGTCGTCGCTGGGCCTCGCCCCCGACGCGATCGTCCTGCTGTTCGCGGGCCGCATCCAGCCGCTCAAGGCGCCCGACGTGCTGGTCGAGGCCACCGCGCTGCTGCTGCAGCGGCGTCCCGACCTGCGCGACCGTCTCGTCGTGCCGATCGTGGGGGGCATGTCAGGGTCCGGCCTCGACCGACCGACCGCGCTGGCCGAGCTGGTCGAAGCCCGTGGCCTCGGCGACGTCGTCCGGTTCGAGCCTCCCGTCGCGCAGGACCGACTCGCCGACTGGTACGCCGCAGCGACGGCGGTCTGCGTCCCCTCGTACAACGAGTCGTTCGGCCTGGTCGCGATCGAGGCGCAGGCGTGCGGCGCTCCGGTCGTCGCGGCCAACGTCGGTGGTCTGTCCACGGCCGTCGCCGACGGGGTCAGCGGGATCCTGGTCGACGGCCACGACCCCGCCGACTACGCGACCGCGTTCGAGTCCCTGGTCGACGACCCTGCGCTGGCCGAGGAGCTCGGCCGCAAGGCGGTCGAGCACGCCGCCGGCTTCGGCTGGGACGTCACGGTCGACCGCACGCTGCAGGTCTACGACGAGGCCCTGGCCGCCCACCGGTCGCTCCGCGACCTCGAACCCTCGAGGATCACCTCATGACCCCCACCCCGCGCGACGTCGTCCTCTCGGTGCTCCGGGAGTCGGAGCTGGAGTTCACCGAGCACCGCAGCGGGGTCTTCGACGTCGACCTGCCGGGGGAGCGCAAGCTCAAGACCACGTGCCGGCTCGAGATCGGTCGGCACGCCCTGGGTGTCCACGCGTTCGTCGCCCGCAACCCCGACGAGAACCACGAGGGCGTCTACCGCTGGTTGCTGGAGAAGAACCTGAAGCTGTTCGGCGTCGCGTTCGCGATCGACTCCGCGGGCGACGTCTACCTCGACGGGCGGCTGCCGCTGCACGCCGTCACCCCCGAGGAGGTCGACCGGATCCTGGGTGCCGTGCTGACCTACGCCGACGAGTCGTTCAACACGATCCTCGAGCTCGGCTTCGCGTCGTCGATCCGCAAGGAGTGGGCGTGGCGCGAGGCCCGCGGCGAGTCGACCCGCAACCTGCAGGCCTTCGAGCACCTGCGTCCCGCCGACTGACCGAGATCAGCCGGCACGGGCCCCGTACGCGCCGAGGGCCTGGATGAACTCGCGGGCGTAGCGCAGCTCGCGCATGCTCTTCAGCGAGTTCTTGCTGTACCGGTTGATCTTCTCGGTGCTGACGGTGCAGTGGACGGTGACCATCGGCCCGTCGAGCCGCACGGGACGGGCGAGTCCTCGGGCGGCCACGAGGTCGGTGCACGCCACCGTCCAGCCCTCGTGCGACGCGTCGTCGGGGCGGTACGTCAACGTGCCCTCGGCCAGGTCGAACCGCCCCGTCGTGGCCCCGAACGTCCCGCCCATGGCCCCGACGACCGACTCGGCGTGGATCATCACGTTCCACGTCCCGCCCAGGAGCCGAGTGATCCCGTCGGCTCCCGGCGGGCTGAGCCGCAGTCCAAGGCCCGCCACGGGGCGCCGACGCATGGACCACAGCAGCACGGCTGCGAACAGCCCGATCAGGACGACCGCGCCCGGGAAGATCAGGTAGAAGAACCAGGGGAAGCCGACGTCGTCCACCACCTCATGGTGCCGGACGCGGCGTGGTCACGCCGTGATGGCCTCGCGCACGCGGGTCGCCAAGGCCGTCATGGCCGTCAGGGCGCGAATCTGCTCGGGAGGCTTTCGATACCGCGCGACGAGGGAGCGCGTGCCGCGCGTTCGCCACGTGAGACGCCGAAGGGAAGGCCGTCATGTCGACCTAGCGTCGACGCCGTGAGCATCTCGGTCGTCGTCGGCAACCCCAAGCCGCGGTCCCGCACGTGGGACGCGGCCCATCGGCTGGCGGAGGGTCTCGGGAGCTCCGCGGCCACGGCGATCGACGTCGTCGACCTCGGACCCGGTCTGCTGACCTGGGGCGATCCGACGGTCGACGACGCGGTCGCGGCGGTGGCCGCCAGCGACGTCGTGGTGGTCGCGTCACCGACCTACAAGGCGACCTACACCGGCCTGCTCAAGCTCTTCCTCGATCGGTTCGCCACGGGCACCGGCCTCGAGGGCGTCGTGGCCGTCCCCCTGCAGCTGGGCGGGGGTCCCGGCCACGCCCTGTCGCCCGAGCTGCACCTCAAGCCACTCCTGGTCGAGCTCGGGGCGACCGTGCCCGCGCCCGCCCTGTACCTGATCGACTCGGTCCCCGCGCCCGACCCGGTCGAGCAGGTGTGGCTCGAGCGGTGGTCGCCCGTGATTCGTGCGGCCGCCGGTCAGGAGGTCTCGACATGAGCGACCACCACGACGTCGACCTCGACCCCGAGATCGTGCGCAAGTCGTTCCGCCAGGCCATGGGGAACCTCGCGGCTGCCGTGTCGGTCGTGACGACGTTTCACGACGGGGCCCCGCACGGCACCACGGTCAGCGCGTTCGCGTCGCTGTCGATGGAGCCGCCGATGCTGCTGGTCTCCCTCGACCGGACGTCGAAGCTGCTGGCCAAGCTGCAGGTCGGCAGCAGGGTAGGAGTCAACATCCTGGCCGCCCACCACGACCAGATCGCCCTGCGCTTCGCGGGCAAGGGCGACGACAAGTTCCTCGACGTCCCCTGGCACGTCGAGGACGGCGTCCCGGCGCTGGACGACCGCCACGCCTACGTGTCGCTCGACGTCGAGACCCTGGTCGAGGCCGGCGACCACGTCCTGGTGCTCGGTGCGGTGCGCACCGCCAACGTCTCCGCCGGTGCTCCGCTCACCTACTGGCAGCGCAGCTTTGGCACCCACAAGACGTTCTGATCGGCTCGCGTCCGCATGGCGCGGGCGCCTGACCGGTCGCTGGCGCCTGGCGCCGAGCCAGTGGAACGACGAAGGAGCGCGGTCAGGCGTGGGTGAGGGAGCGAGGTCCCCCTCGTCCTCTCAGGCGACGAGGCCGCGGCGTCGCAGGACGGGCAGGACGCCCTCGGCGAACCAGTAGGCCTCCTCGACGTGGGGATAGCCCGACAGCACGAACTCCTCGATGCCGACGGCGGCGTACTCCTCGATCAGGTCGGCGACCTCGGTGTGGCTGCCCACCAGCGCCGTACCGGCGCCGGACCGCATGAGTCCGACTCCCGACCACAGCGCGGGGTGCACCTCCAGGGTGCGGGCGTCCCGGGGGTCGTACCGTCCCCCGTGCAGCTCTCGCATGCGCCGCTGCCCCTCCGACTCGCTGGAGGCCAGCACGGCCTGAGCCTTCTCGACCTCAGCGGGGTCGAGCTGGGCCAGCAGGTCGTCGGCCAGGCGCCAGGCGTCCTCGGAGCGGTCGCGGCTGATCGTGTGCAGGCGGACGCCGAAGCGGACCGTGCGGCCCTCGTCGGCGGCGAGCTTGCGGATCCACTCGACCTTCTCGCCGACGGCCGACGGCGGTTCGCCCCAGGTCAGGTAGACGTCGGTGTGCGCCGCGGTGACGGGACCGGCGGCGGCCGAGGAGCCGCCGAGGTAGATCTCGGGCACCGAGGCCGGCCGGCGCGTGCGCGCGTCCTCGACGTCGTAGTACTCACCCGTGAACGACGAGCCGGCCTCGGTGAACGACTCCCGGAACACCTGCAGGAACTCGGCCGCACGGGCGTACCG
This sequence comes from Aeromicrobium sp., assembly GCA_023254755.1. Taxonomy (GTDB): domain Bacteria; phylum Actinomycetota; class Actinomycetes; order Propionibacteriales; family Nocardioidaceae; genus Aeromicrobium. Next base: position 5,418 of record JALRKU010000179.1, read on the forward strand.
GTCGTCCTTGGCGACGCGGTCGCCGAAGCGCAGCTGCTCCGAGGGGTCGCCGCCGACCACGACGTTGAGGAGCAGGCGGTGGTCCGACAGCCGCTGGAAGGTCGACGACATCTGCGCCAGCAGCGTCGGGGTGATCAGCCCAGGCCTCAGCGCGACCAGGAACTTGAGGCGCTCGGTCTCGGGGATCAGCGCGGACGCGACCACCCAGGCGTCCTCGCAGGGAGTGCCGGTCGGGGTGAGCACCGCCTCGAAGCCGAGGTCCTCCGCGGTGCGGGCCACGTGGGCCAGGTACCTCAGGTCGGGCTCACGGAACCGGCCGGCGGTGTCGAACGCGCCACCCGCCCGCCCCAGGTCCGACGGGACGCTGTGCCCGCCCCCCACCAGCGCCCGGCTGTCGCCGGTGGTGGGCAGGAACCAGTCGAAGCGCAGCGTCATGGGAGCGAGTCTCACGGTGCGGGGCGACGACGCCCGCCGCGTCTTGCATCGCGGACGCCGCCACCCGCGCTCAGGTGAGGGGGAGGGGCAGCGCCTTCCAGGTCGACGAGTACTCCAGCCCGCTGCGCCGGAACAGCTGCGTCACGGGGCACCGGCGCTCGAGCTCGGCCACGAGGCGCTCGAAGGTCTCCTCGTCGGCGTCGGTCTCCACGCTCGCCTCGACGGTCACGGCGTCGAAGTTGGCGTTGCCCTCGGCTCCGCCGACGAACACCGACGGGTCGAAGTCGCCGCGCGCCGAGAAGCTGAACTCGCCGAGGGTCACGCCGAGGTCCTTCGCGACCAGCTGCGCGGAGATCTGGTTGCACGACGTCAGGGCGCCGAGCGTGTAGGCGAGTGGGCTGGGTGCGGCGTCGGCGCCGCCGAACGCGGGGTAGGTGTCGGAGTGGAAGACGTGGGCGTTCTCCCCCGCGACGGTCAGCTCCTGCGCGACGCCGGTTCCTCGGCCGTCGACGACGAAGGGCACGATCTGCTTGCTCATGGTGGTCCTGTTCTCTCGGTGACGAGACGAGCCTGCGCCACCGACGACGGCGGTCCCGGATCCTCTTGGGATCCGAGACCGCCGTGCAGGATTCGGCCGGCGTGCTAGGCCCGGGTCACGTGTACCAGGAGGGCTCGGGGACCTCGCCCAGCAGCGCGTACGCACCGACCTCCCGACGCTTGTACGCGACCGGGTCGTGCAAGGTGTGGGTGCGAGCGTTCCGCCAGAAGATGTCGAGCCCGACCGCGTTGCTGGTGGCGCGAGCGCCCGTCAGCTCGAACACCTTCGTCCCGGCCTCCAGCGAGGCGTCGGTCGCGAGCTGCTTGACCGCTGCGATGCGCACGGCGACGTGGCCGCGCTGCTCCGGGGTCACGGACTCTCGCTCCGCGTGCAGCAGCTCGGAGATCTCGAAGCCCGCGTCGTCGGCGAGAGCCTCAGCCGCCCAGATCTGCGACTGCAGTCGGCCGTAGCCCTCCAGCAGGTACCACTCGTCGCGTGCCTGCTGCTTGTCGTCACCGCCGTACGGCCAGGCGCGCGTGTTGTCGCGCGTGTACGCCGTCGCCGTCTTCAGCGCGCCCTTGGCGATGCCGAGGTAGAAGTTGGCGAAGATCAGCTGGATCGTCGGCAGGTTGAGCGTGCCGTACGCCAGCTCGACGACCTGCTTCTTGTCGACGAAGCCGGCGGCCGACTCCCACGGGACCCTGACGTCGGTGACCGTCACGCCGCCGGACTCCGTCAGGCGCTGGCCCAGGTGGTCCCAGTCGTCGTGGTAGACGATGCCGGGCTGGTCGCTGGGCACGATCGCGAAGACGTGCTGGTCGGTGCCCTCCAGGGTGCCCTCGAGGACGGTCAGGTCGGAGACCTTCGAGCCGGTCGAGAACGACTTGCGGCCGTTGTAGACCAGCTCGTCGCCGGCGTCGGTGATGACGAGGTCCTGGTCGCGAGGGTTGACGGCGCCGCCGAAGAACAGGTTGTTCGTCGTGTACAGCTCCTCGACGGCCGCGATCTGGTCGGGCGTGCCGACCAGCCGGACGGCCCACGCCCACAGGTAGTGGTAGCCGAGGAGCTGGCCGATCGAGCCGTCGCCCGAGGCGACCTCGCGGATGACCTGGTAGGCCAGCTCCCACGTCTGGCCGGCGCCGCCGTGCTCGACGGGGCCGAGCAGGGTGGTCAGGCCGGAGTCCTTGAGCAGCTGGACCTCGGCGGTCGGGACGGCCTGCTCGCGGTCGCGGGCGACGGCGTCGACCGCGAGGATCCCGGCGACCTCAGCGGCTCGTTCGAGCCACGCGGTCGCCGAGTCGGGCCGAGCGACGCCGGCCCAGGGTGAGGAGGCCACGGCCTCCTGGACGGTGATGGTCATAGTCTTTCCTTGTCTCTCTTTCAGGGGATGACACGCCCGCCGGAGCCGGACCGCTCCGGCGGGCACCTTCTTGATGGGTCAGCGAGCCGGGGCCAGCTCGCCGTCACGGACGGCCTGGGCCTCGAGCTCGCGGACGATCGGCAGCACCTTCGTGCCGAAGTACTCGATGTCCTCCAGGTAGTGCAGGAACCCGAGGAGGAACAGGTCGACGCCGAGCTTCTTGTACTCGACGATGCGCGTGGCGATCTGCTCGGGCGTGCCGATCAGGCCGGTGCGGAAGCCGTCGTTGTACTGGACGAGGTCGCGGGTGGTCGAGTCGGACCACATGCCCTTGCCGTCGCCGGTCGAGGCACCCGCCTGCTGGACGGCCTGGCGGAATCCCTCGACCGCGTCGGGGTTGGCCTTCGCGATGATGTCCTCGAGGACCTCGTGCGCCTCGGCCTCGGTGTCGCGGGCGACGACGAAGCCGTTGAGGCCGAACCTGACCTGGCCCTCGCGGCCCGCGAGCGCGGCGTTCTGGTTGACCTCGAGGTACTGCTCGGTGAACCCGTCGAAGTCCTTGCCGTTGGAGAAGTACCAGTCCGCGTAGTGGCCGCCGTTACGCCGGGCCGCGGTCGAGTTGCCGCCCTGGAACAGTTCCGGGTTCGGGCGCTCGGGGGTGTTCAGCGGCTTGGG
>JALRKU010000245.1 GCA_023254755.1 Aeromicrobium sp.
AGGCGATTCCTGCGCGCCGACGCCGTCGAGGTCCTCGATCCCGCGCCCGGACGGGTCGCCCCGCCGTGCCGGTACGCCGGCACCTGCGGCGGGTGCGACTTCCAGCACGTCGACCCCGCCACCCAGCGAGCCCTCCTGACCTCGGTCGTGCGCGAGCAGCTCGATCGGCTGGCCGGCATCACGTGGGACGGCGAGGTCGAGGCGGTCCTGCCGGACGACCTCGGGTGGCGCACCCGGGTGACGTGGGCCGTCGACGTCGACGGACGGGCAGGCCTGCGTCGGCACCGGTCGCACGACGTCGTCCGCGTCGACGCGTGCCCCATCGCCCACCCCGACACCGTCGACGTCCAGCTGCAGCGGTGGGACGCCGACCGTGTCGAGACCATCGTGTCCTCGACCGGCCAGCGGATGCTGGTGACCGACGCCGGGATCGACGACCCGCTCGAGGCGCGCCTGCGCCTCGACGACGCGGACGGAGTCGTCGCCGAGGACGGCACGGTGCGCGCCGGCACGAAGCACCTGGTCGAGCGCGTGCACCACCGCGACTTCCGGGTCACCGGATCGGGCTTCTGGCAGGTCCATCCCGCCGCGGCCGAGACCCTGGTCGACGCGGTGCTCGCCGGCGCAGCGGTGCGCCCCGGTGACCGCGTCGTCGACCTCTACGCCGGCGTGGGCCTGTTCACCGCGTTCCTGGCCGAGGCCGCCGGGCCGACCGGCGAGGTGGTGTGGGTCGAGGCCGATCGGGGCGCGGCGGTCGACGCCCGGGCCAACGTCGCGGACCTGCCGCAGGTCGCCGTCGTCCCCGGGCGCACCGAGCGCGTGCTGCGCCGTGGCGAGGCGGGCGAGCACGCCGACGTCGTGGTGCTCGACCCGCCGCGGTCGGGGGCCAAGGACGCGGTCGCCGACGTCGTCGCCCTCGCCCCTCGCCGCGTCGTCTACGTCGCGTGCGACCCCGCGGCGCTGGCCCGCGACCTCGCGACGTTCGCCCGCCTCGGCTACGGGCTCGACGCCCTCCGGGGCTTCGCGCTGTTCCCGATGACGCACCACGTGGAGTGCGTGGCGGTGCTGTCTGCGCGGCACTGACGTGGGGCAGCATGGTCGGCATGCCCTTCGCCGACCCGCAGGTGTGCCCGGCGTGCCAGGGACGGCTCGACGGCTCGACGGTCTGCCCGTCGTGCCGGCTCGACCTCGCCTCGCCCGAGCTGGCCGAGCTCTGGCAGACCCTGCTGCGGGCCGACGCCCTCCTGGATCGGGCCGTCGCCGCGCGTGACGCCGGCGTCGCGGAGCAGCTCGCGGCGATGCCTCCACCCCAGTCGGCCGGCAGCGCGACGACGGCACCTCCGAAGACCGCACCGCCGACGACCGGCGACCTCCCGCCGATGCCTCGCGCAGATCGCCCTGGCGACGGGACGGCACCCACCCCCAGCGCCTCCACCTCGCCGAGCGTGGCGACGACCCCCTCGTGGTCGGTCGGCACGGTGCTGCTGACGCTGGGCGCCTTCGGCCTCGTCGTGGCGGCGCTGATCTTCGTCTCCCGGTCCTGGGACACCCTCGGCCTGGCCGGGAAGGCCGCGATCATGCTGGTCGCGACGATCGCCGTCGGCTGGTCTGCGGTCTGGGTCACGCGCCGACCGCTCCGGGCGTCGGCCGAGGCGTTGTGGGCGGTCCTGCTCGTCCTCGTCGCGGTCGACCTGGGCGCGGCCCGCGGGGAGGGTGTCGCCGGGCTCGATCGACTGCCCTGGTCCTGGGCGTGGGTCGGCGGTGGACTGGTGCTCGTCGCCGCGTCGGCGGTGGTCCTCGCGTGGTCCCGTCGTCCGATCGGTCGCGAGCTGTGGGTGCCGGCGGTCGCGACGGCGGGGGGTGTCGCCGTGACGTCGCTCGGCGCGGTCGGCGTGGTCGACGCCCGGACGTTCTGGCGGGTCTTCGTGGGTCTGCTGGTCGCGGGCGGACTGGGCCTGGCCCTGCGCGTCACGGCGTCTCGTCGCGTGGCGATCGGGGCGCGCGTCGTGCTCGGCGGCTTCTTCGCCGTGGCGGCCGTGTCGGCCTACGTCGAGCTGCTCGACCACCCGGACCTGGTCGAGGTCGTGGGCGAGGCCCACGGACTGCCGCTGCTGCTGGTGGCGTTCGCGTCGTTCGGCGTCGGTGCGGCCATCCCGTCCGCGCGGGTCGCGATGAGCGCCCTCGGCACCCTCGGCCTGGTGGCCCTCGTGGTCGTGCCGTCGGCGGAGGCGTGGCGCCCCGAGGGCGCGATCCTCGCCGCCGCCGGTCTCGCGGCCGCTCCCGCGGTGGCCCTCGTGCGAGGCGCCGGCGACTGGATCCGCGGGGTGCGGCTGGCCGTGCTGCTGCCGGTGGCCGGGCTCGGCCTGGTCGGCGCCGCCTGGATCGGCACCCTGCTCACGCAGCTGGGCAGGGCGCTGGACGAGCCGTGGTCGGTCGGTCCCGGCCGCCGTCCGGAGATCGACTCCGTGTCCGCGGTCGAGCCGTGGGTGGCGCTGGTGGCCGCCGCGGCGCTCGTCGTGGCCGGCCTCGCGGTGCCTCGCTGGCCCGAGCTGCGTGACCGCCCCCAGGTCCGCGAGCCCGCCGTCGTGGCGACGGGTCTCGTCGCGCTCGTCGGCCTCGTCGTGGCGACCAGGCCGCCCCTCGTGATCGGCGCGGCACTCCTGGTCGGCGGCGGACTGCTGCTGCTCCTCGTCCACGCGCTGCGCCGGCCCGACGACGTCACGTGGTCGGGCGGGGCGGTGCTCGGTCTCGCTGCCGGCGCGGTCGCGGCGTCGGCGTCCCTCGAGGTGTCCGCGGCCGCCTGGTCGGTCGTGGCGGTCGCGGCGGGCGTGCTGGCGCTCGTGCCCCGGTCGCCCCTCGCCGACGTCGGTGGCCTGGCCGCCGCGCCGCTGCTCGCGGGCGGTGCCTGTGCCGCCGCTGAGCTGGCGGGCCTCTCGCAGCAGGCGGTCGCGGTGAGTGCGGGTCTGGCAGCGCTCGCGGTGACCGTCGCCGCCGCCCTCGTGCCGTTGCGCCGACGGTCCGTCGCGGCCGGCGAGGCCGGGGGAGCGCTCTCGACGCTCGTCGCGCTCGTCGCGGTCGGCGGTGGACCGTCGGGAGCGGCCTCGTGGACGGTCGTCGGTGCCGCCGCCTGCGCGGTCGCCGCGGTCGCCGCCCACCGTCGCTGGTACGTCTGGCCCGGCGTCGCGGCGCTCGTGGTCGCCTACGTGCTGCTGGTGGTCGACAGCGGGTCCACGATCGTCGAGGCGTACACCCTTCCGCTCGGCGTCGCCGGCCTGGCCGCGGGACTGTGGTGGATGCGACGCAACCCGACGGTGGGCTCGTGGGCGGCCCTGGGCGGGGGACTGGCCGCCGCGCTGCTGCCCAGCACGCCCCAGGCCCTCGCCGACCCGACGGGCCTGCGGGCGCTCCTGCTGGGAGCGGGCGCGGTCGGCGTGCTCGCGGTCGGTGCACGACGCGACTGGCAGGCGCCGTTCCTGGCCGGTTCGGCCGTCGCGGCGCTCGTGCTGCTGTTCAACGTCGGCCCCTACGCCAACGCCGCTCCACGGGTCGCGGTCATCGCCGCCGTCAGCGCGGCACTGGTGGCCGTCGGGGTCACCTGGGAGGACCGGGTCAGGGACGGGCGCCGGATCGTGGCGTTCGTGAAGGCGATGCGCTGACGCTGGGCAGCACGTCACGGACAGCCGTCAGGCGAACGCGTCGACCGACGTCAGCTCCGCCGACCAGTTCCACAGCCGCTCGGCCAGGTCGGGATCGATCGCCCAGCTCCGGACACCCCGACGATCCGACACGGCGCGGTCCTCGGGCGCGACCTCGGCGACGTCGCAGTCCTCGAGGTACAGGCCGCCGGTCCCGTCGAGCAGCGGCGAGGTCGCGGCCCAGAGCTGGGTCGCGGCGCCCTGCTCCGGCGACTTCATGCCCGCCGGAACGACCCGGCGGCCGGTCTCGTCGATCAGGCCCTGCCGACGCAGGTCGTCGTCGTCCATGTGCCGGGCGAGCGGCGTGAGGATCGCGCCGGGGTGGAGCGAGAACGCCCGGACGCCGTGCTCGGCGCCGAGTCGGTCCAGGTGCACCGCGAACAAGGCGTTCGCGGTCTTGGACTGCCCGTACGCGACCCACTTGTCGTAGGGCTCGGCGTCGAAGAAGGGGTCGTCCCAGCGGACCGGCGAGTAGAAGTGGCCCCGCGACGACACGCTCACGACCCGGGAGCCGCGGGAGAGCGCCGGCACGAGGTGGTTCACGAGCGCGAAGTGGCCGAGGTGGTTCGCGGCCAGCTGCAGCTCCCAACCGGGCCCGACCCGCGTGAGAGGCGCGGCCATCACCCCGGCGCTGTCGATGACCAGGTCGACCGCGCCTGCTGCGACCACCTCGTCGGCGAAGACGCGCACCGACACGAGGTCGGCGAGGTCCATCGGCCGCACGTCGACCCCCGGGAGGTCCGCGAGCTGCTCCTCGGCCACCTCAGGGCGCCGCGCGGGCACCACGACGCGGGCCCCCGCGGCGACGAGGGCGCGGGTGGTCACCAGGCCGATGCCGGAGTACCCGCCGGTGACGACGGCGCGCCGGCCGGTGAGGTCGATGCCCTCCATGACGTCGGCAGCGGTGGACGACGCGTCGAAGCCGGAGCCGAGAGGTGACTGGGTCGAGGTGTGCGGTGTGCTCATGCTCGCGACGCTAGGTGCTGGAGCGCGGGCCAGGTCAAGACGACCTGCGCGTCGGCGGGCCATGTGTCTCGACATCATGTATCTTGATATCAAGAGACTTTGTGCCGGAGGAGTTAGGCAGACCTGAGCACTTGCCAGGGCCGCTCCAGCAGGCAGGATGAGAACACCACGCGAAGGAGAACCTGATGTCGGTCGACAGCTTCAACGCCAAGGACACGCTCACCGTCGGTGACGCGACCTACGACTTCTACCGGCTGGGTGCCGTGACCGGTGACGGTCTCGACGTCGACAGCCTGCCGTTCAGCCTCAAGGTCCTGCTCGAGGCGCTGCTGCGCACCGAGGACGGCGCCGACATCAATGCCCCAGACTTCCGCTTCAGGATGCTTCTCCTTCATGGCGAAGGTCAGCCGTCCCGTGGCACAACCCAGGTCCAGAATTCGACCGACCCGGCCGTCAGCCGGAACCGGAATGGCCTCAGCCATGACCTTCTGGACCT
>JALRKU010000258.1 GCA_023254755.1 Aeromicrobium sp.
CCGCTACCTGGCGACGCGCAACTCGTACGGCTGGATCCAGAAGTACATCTTCCCCGGCGGCCTGATCCCCTCGCCCGAGGCGATCGACCAGACCCTCGCCGCGCACACCACGCTCGCCGTGACCGATCGTCGCTCGCTCGGACCCGACTACGCGCGCACGCTGCGGCTGTGGCGTGACCGCTTCACCGCCGAGTGGTCGTCCGTCCGCGCGCACGGCTTCGACGAGACCTTCCGCCGCATGTGGGAGTTCTACCTCGCGTACTGCGAGGCAGGGTTCGCCACGGGGTACCTCGACGTCTTCCAGCTGAGGATGGAACGTCGCGCGGGCTGAATCCTCGACGGGCGCGGTTGGGACGGACACCGACGGGGTACTGGTCTTAACACGCACCCATCCGGTCCGCCACTCGGAACGAACCACGGGTGAACACGCACCGAGGAAGGACGACCCGATGGCTGAGATCTCCCGACTTCCCGCTCCGATCCAGGAGTCGTACGAGTGGCAGTACGACGGAGCCTGCCGCACCCAGGATCCCGAGACGTTCTTCAGCCCCGACGCCGAGCGCGGCCCGCGCCGACGCTCGCGTGAGGACAACGCCAAGGCCCTGTGCGCGACGTGCCCGGTGATCCGCCAGTGCCGCGAGCACGCGCTCCGCGTCCAGGAGCCCTACGGCGTGTGGGGCGGCCTGACCATCAACGAGCGCGCCGAGATCATCGCCCACCGCAAGGCGCTGGGCGCCCGACGCGCCAGCTGATCAGGCGTAGAAGACCCGCTCGAACACCTGGCGGGCGTGCCGGGTGATGCGCAGGTAGTCGTCGTACATGCGCTCGCTCTGGTCGCCGCCGTAGCCCAGCAGGTGGGCCACTCCCGCCCGCTCCTCGGCCTGCTCCACCATCGACTCGGCCGCCTTGGCGCGCAGCAGGACCACGGCGTTGCGGATGCGGCTGACCAGACGCCACGCGCTCTCGAGCGTCTCGGCGTCGTCGACGTCGAGCAGATCGGCCTTGGCGGCAGCGCGGAGAGCGTCGATCGTGCGCGTCGTGCGCAGCTCGGGAATGCGGTGGCCGTGGCGCATCTGCAGCAGCTGCACCGTCCACTCGACGTCGGACAGGCCACCGCGGCCCAGCTTGAGGTGCGTGTTCGGGTTGGCACCGCGCGGCAGCCGCTCTGACTCCATGCGGGCCTTGATGCGCCGGATCTCGCGGACCTCGTCGGGCGAGGCGCCGCCATCGGGATACCGCAGCGGGTCGATCAGCTCCACGAACCGGGCGCAGAGCTCGGCGTCGCCGATGCACGGGTCGGCCCGCAGCAGCGCCTGGGCCTCCCACACCGCCGACCACTTGTCGTAGTACGACCGATAGGCCTCGAACGACCGCACCAGAGGACCGTTCTTGCCGTCGGGGCGCAGCTCGGCGTCGACCTCGAGGGGCGGGTCGTCGCCCGCGGCCGACAGCGCGGTGCGGAGGCTGACCGCGACCGACAGCGCCGCCGACGTGGCCGCTTCGGGGTCGGCGCCGTCGAGCGGGTCGTGCACGAACATCACGTCGGCGTCGGAGCCGTACCCGGCCTCGTGGCCGCCGAGACGACCCATCAGCACGATCGCCATGCGGGTCGGCATGGGGCCCTTCTCGGCCTCGTAGCCCGCGATCGCGGCCTGGAGCGCACCCCGCAGCGTCGCGGTCCCGATGTCGGTCAGCGCATCGCCCACCTCGACGACGTCGAGACGACCCTGGACGTCGGCGATGCCGACCCGGGAGAGCTCGCGGCGCCGGATGCGGCGGACCGCCCGCACGGCGGCGGCGGGCTCCTTCTGCCGCTCGACCGCGAGGTCCATCTCCGTGAACAGCCGCTCGCGGTCGCGCGGCACCAGCTCGGCGTCGTCGCCAAGCAGCGCGACCGAGTCGGGCGCGCGCAGGATCAGGTCGGTCACGTACTTGCTCGTCGACAGCACGTGGGCCAGCTGCTCGGCGCTCTCGCCCTCGTCGCGCAGCTTGCGCAGGTACCAGTGCGACTCGCCGAGCTCCTCGGAGATCCGGCGGAACGCCAGCAGCCCGGCGTCGGGGTCGTGGGACTCCGCGAACCACTCGAGCATGGCCGGCAGGAGCGACTTCTGGATCGCGGCGCGACGGGAGACGCCTGACGTCAGGGCCTGGATGTGCGCCATCGCGCCGACCGGGTCGCGGAAGCCCAGGGCCGTGAGCCGCTGCTCGGCGGCAAGAGGCGTGAGGCGCAGGCCCTCGCTCGGCAGCGACGAGACGGCCTCGAGCAGCGGGCGGAAGAACAGCTTCTCGTGGAGTCGGCGGACGATGCGTCGGTGCGCGTGCCACTCCTTGACCAGCATCTCGGCCGAGTTGGTCCGGTAGCCCATGCTGCGTCCGATGCGGCGCAGGTCCTCCTCGTCGTCGGGGACGACGTGGCTGCGCCGGAGCCGGAACAGCTGGATGCGGTGCTCGAGGGTGCGGAGGAACTCGTAGGCGTCCTCCAGGGCCGCCCCGTCTCGACGGCCGACGTAGCCGCCCTCGGTGAGCGCCTCGAGAGCGATCATCGTGGTGGGGCTGCGCAGCGACTCGTCGGCACGCCCGTGCACCAGCTGCAGCAGCTGGACCGCGAACTCGACGTCGCGCAGGCCGCCGGCGCCGAGCTTGAGCTGGCGGTCGCGGTGCGCGGGCGGGATGTTGTCGATGACCCGGCGACGCATCGAGCGGACCTCGCCGACGAAGTTGTCGCGGGTGCTCGAGAACCACACCTTGGGCCGGAGCGCGTCGAGGTACTGCTGACCGAGGTCCTCGTCGCCGGCCGCGAATCGGGCCTTGAGCAGCGCCTGGAACTCCCA
>JALRKU010000297.1 GCA_023254755.1 Aeromicrobium sp.
CTTCACCCCACTGGCGGAACACCCTGCTATTCAGTTGCGGACGTTACTTCTCTGAGCCACAGCCGCCCCAGCATGATGCCATCACGAACATGGTCCTGACGCTCGATGACGATGCCCCGGAGCGGTTAGCCAAGATCATCCCGGTTGGACCGCAGCTCGCGCTGGAGATCGTCGACGACGGAATGGCGGTCGGCCTACCCAGATGGTTGAACCAACTCGTGAGTCATGCGCTCACCGCGATCGGCGGGCCTGAGCCTGACGACGTGAACACCTTCGCGCGCATGTTGATGCGCGCCGGAATGATCAGTAGCGAGGTGCGCGGCTTGATCGCTGACGGCCTTCGCGCAGCTCTTGGCGGAACACATTGGGAGCGTGGCTGGGCGAGCGAGGTCCAGAAGGTCATCGAGTACCTCGGACGAGAGTTGCAAGCGAGCACCGACGTCCTTGGTCTTGCCACCGTCAGGCGAGATCCCTCGAAGGCACTGCCGCCTGAGCCAGCGGCGGATTGGGGTGCGTTTGCTCAGACAATCGACTCGTACGCAGGAACCGTCGATGACGCTGCACTTCAAGCGATCGCAGCCGCATTGCGGATTTTTCCCTCTTCGACGAAGGATTCCGGCTGGAAGACGGAATTGCAGGTCTACTTGGGCGACCCCGATCTCGCGCTGATCACCGAAGAGGCTCTTGTGCCCGTAGCGCGGGCGAGAACGGATCTCGTCTCTGCCTTGCGCTTTGATGTGATGCCGCACCTGTGGCGGCGACCGATCACGGAACCTCCCTGACCATCGGGCTCTCGGCACGGACCTTGTGACCGGCACAAATCGGTTGGGCCCGGGCGGCTCCGACTGAGAGGATCGGCGCGTGCTGCTGACCGTGACCGCCACGCGATCCGAGGCCCTGCCCGACGCGAGTGTCCTGGGCTACCTGCTGCACAAGCACCCCGACCGCGTGCAGCACGTGGACGTCTTCGGCGGCCGCGCGACGGTGCTCTACCCGGAGGCCTCGCCGGACCGCTGTACGGCGGCGCTGCTGCTCGAGGTCGACCCGATCGCCCTGGTCAAGGGGCGGCAGCGCCACCAGGGGTTCGCGCTCGCGCAGTACGTCAACGACCGCCCGTACGCGGCGACGTCGCTGCTGTCGGTCGCGCTCGGCAAGGTCTTCCGCACGGCGCTGAACGGTCAGTGCCGCAGCCACCCCGAGCTCGTCGAGCGGGCGCTCGACCTCGAGATCCACGTGCCCGCCCTGCCGGGCGGCGAGGACACGATCCGTGCGCTGCTCGAGCCGCTCGGCTGGCACGTCGAGGCCACGCCCGTCGCGCTCGATGCCGAGGTGCCGAGCTGGGGCGACTCGACCTACTGCGACGTCCGGCTCACCGGAACGCACCGGCTCGCCACCGCGCTCAACCACCTGTACGTCCTGATCCCGGTGCTCGATGACGGCAAGCACTACTGGGTCGGTCCCGACGAGGTCGAGAAGCTCGTGCGCGCCGGTACCGGCTGGCTCGCCGACCACCCGGCGCGCGAGGTCATCAGTCGTCGCTACCTCGCCCGGCAGCGTGACATGGTCGACGAGGTGCTCACGCGCCTGTCCGACGACGCCGAGGTCAGCGTCGAGACGGAGGAGGCCCCCGTCCGTCCGCTCGTCGCCCTGCGGCACGAGGCCGTCATCGAGCAGCTCGGGCGGATCGCGCCGTCGACCGTGCTCGACCTCGGCTGCGGCCAGGGTGCGCTGCTGCGTCAGCTCATGGCCCTGCACGGCGTGACCCGCGTGGTCGGCACGGAGGTGTCGTCCGCAGCGCTCGACGTCGCGAGCCGGCGCCTGCACGTGGAGTCGATGACGGAGCGCCAGGCCGACCGGCTCGACCTGTGGCTCTCGTCCCTGCCCTACCAGGACCAGCGCCTCGTCGGCTTCGACGCAGCGGTGCTCATGGAGGTCGTCGAGCACGTCGACCCCGAGCGGCTGCCCGCCGTGGTGGCCAACGTGTTCGGATTCATGCGGCCCGGAGCCGTCGTGCTGACGACACCCAACCGCGAGTTCAACGCGAC
>JALRKU010000326.1 GCA_023254755.1 Aeromicrobium sp.
CGGGCGATCGCGGTCGAGCCCGACGTCTTGCTGATGGACGAGCCGTGTTCGGCGCTCGATCCGATCTCGACACTCGCGATCGAGGCGCTGATGCTCGAGCTGAAGAGCACGTACACGATCGTCATCGTGACCCACAACATGCAGCAGGCCGCCCGCGTCAGCGACGAGACCGCGTTCTTCAACCTCGCGGGCGTCGGCAAGCCCGGCAAGCTGATCGAGGTCGGCCGCACCGAGACGATCTTCTCCAACCCCACCGAGGCCGCCACCGAGGCGTACATCCAGGGCCGGTTCGGCTGACGCGCAGGCAGCGCCGCGAGCGGAGGCGTCGGGCACGCCGGTCGGACGCTGTCGCGGCGTGGGCGAGACGGAGGGCTCGGGTGACCACTGGTCGCCCGGGCCCTTCGTCGTCCGTCGTCTGACCGCCGTCGGTCGCTGCACGACCTCCGCCTGGCGACCGGGCCCGGTCGCCAGCCGACGGACGCCCCCGCCCGGCGGTGACTCAACCACCTCGGCGGCTGGCGGCGGGTCGGTGGTCGGCCGGGAGGCTTGGGACGACAGCCACGCGGCCCCTCAGCCCGCCCGCTTCCGTCACCGAGTGGCGCAGTCGGTCCCCCGAGTGGCGCAAGATCGCCCCGCGGACGGGGCTGACGGGGCGAAACTGCGCCACTCGGCGCGATCGGCGGTCGAGGAACCAGCCGGGGCGTCAGTTGCCGGGGATGAAGGTGCGCAGGACGAAGTAGCTGACCGCCCCGACCGACGCGGCGGCGGGGATGGTGATGATCCAGGCCGTGATGATGCCGCGCGCGACGCCCCAGCGGACGGCACTGAACTTCTTGCTGGCGCCGGCGCCCATGACGGCGGACGTCATGGTGTGGGTGGTCGAGACGGGCGCGCCGGCGTAGATCGCCATGCCGTACAGCACGCCCGACGCGGTGACCTCGGCGGAGAACCCCGACGGCGGGTCGAGCGCGATGATGCGCCGGCCCATTGTGCGCATGATGCGCATGCCGCCGGAGAACGTTCCGGCCGAGATGGCACCCGCCGCAGCCAGGATGACCCACAGCGGGATGTCGTCGTTGGCCGCCGTGTGGTGGCCGCCCGCGATGAGGGCGAGCACGATGACGCCCATCGTCTTCTGGGCGTCCTGCAGGCCGTGGCCGAGCGAGAGCATCGCGGCCGACACCGTCTGGGCCAGGCGGAAGTTGCGGTTGATGACGTGCGGGTTCTTGCGACGGAACGCCCACATGATCGCGGTCATCACCAAGAACGCCGACGAGAAGCCGATCGCGGGGCTGAGCACCATCGGGATGACGACCTTGTCGACCACCTTGTGCCAGTCGACCGTGACGCCGGCCGCCATGCCGACACCGACCAGGCCACCGATGAGGGCGTGCGACGACGAGGACGGGATGCCGAAGTACCAGGTGATGAGGTTCCAGGTGATGGCCCCGATCAGCGCAGCGAGCACCACCGTGAGGGCGTGCTGGGGCACGTCGATCGCGTCGAACCCGCTGAGGATGTCCTTGATGGTCTTGGCGACCTCGACACCCAGCAGGGCGCCGACGAAATTGAGGACCGCCGCCATCGCCAGCGCGAGGCGGGGCGTGAGGGCCCGGGTCGACACCGACGTCGCGATCGCGTTGGCCGCGTCGTGAAAGCCGTTGGTGTAGTCGAAGAAGAGGGCGATCCCGATGGTCACGACCATCAGGGTCAGGACGAGGTCCACTGCTCAGGACTCCTTGACGGCGATCTGCTCCACCGTGTTCGCCACCGACTCGAGCGCGTCGATGGCGTGCTCCAGGGAGTCGACGACGTCCTTGAGCTTCATGACCTCCAGCGTCTTGTAGCTGCCGGAGAACAGGTTGGCCACGATGCGGCGGTAGGACTTGTCGCCCTGGTTCTCGAGACGGTTGATCTCGATCCAGTACTCCTCGAGATCCTTCATGGTGCGCAGCCGCGGCATCGCCTCGGCGGTCAGCTGCGTGGCGCGCTGCAGGACCTCGACCTGGGGGGCGAAGTCGCTGGGCAGCTGGCCGAGCTCGTAGAGGCTGACCAGGTCGACGGTCTCCTCCATGAAGTCCATGACGTCGTCGAGGCTGCTGGCGAGCTTGTAGATGTCCTCACGATCGAAGGGCGTGATGAACGTCTGGTTCGCCCGGCGCACGATGGTGTGGGTCATCTCGTCGGCGGCGTGCTCGGCGTCGGACATCTTCTTGGCGAGCTCGTGCTTGTCGGTCGCCGGATCGAGCATCGCGGCCAGCAGGTCGGCGCCGCCGACGAGGTGCTCCGCCATCTCCGAGAAGAGGTCGTAGAAGGTTGTTTCAACCGGGCGGATGCGGAGTCGCACGGAGGTGCTCCTGTCACTGCTGGAAAGGCCGAGCCCATGCTACGGGCAGGCGAATCCAGAGTGTCAATCGCGGGTCGCTCAAGCGAACCGTGAGTGTCGGCTCAGCCGACCTTGCCGACGCCCAGGATCGAGTCGACCTCGTTCTCGCTGAGCGGTCCGTCGCTGCTGGACGCCGCGATCATCAGCTCGCCGGTGAGCTCGATCTCGTCGAGCGCCGCGTCGTCGATCAGCGGTGGATAGTCATCCAGCGGATCGGTCATCGGGGGCTCCGGGGAGGTCGGGGCGGGTCTCCCGCCGGGGGACGGGGTGGACCCCAGTCTACGTCAGCGTCCTGGTGGCGTCCGCGGTTCGGGACGATCGCCCCGCCCGACCGGGACCACGTCGACCGACCGTCGAGACAGACCGACTCCTCAGGGCCCTCTCAGCCACGATTCCCTAGGATTCTGCCCATGACTTCCTGGGTGGACGCGCTGCGTCGCTGGCCGTACACCTTCGCGGTCGCGCTGTCCCTGGCGGTCGGGATCGTCGCGATCTGGTCGTCGAACCACCACGACGTGCCGCTGCGCGACCCCGAGGGCTTCCTCGGTCCGGCGTACGTCCGGCTGCCGCTGATCGGTGTGCTGTTCTTCGCCGCGGGCATCGTGCCGCAGGCGATGCGACGCGTCGGCGTGCGACCGCTGTCGAACCTGCGCCAGGTGCCGGCCGAGGTGGTGACGATCGTCCGCACCGAGTGGACCTGGAAGCGGCTGGCCTACATCACGACCGGCCTGCTCGCCTTCTACGTCTGCTACGTCAGCTACCGCAACCTCAAGAGTCACCTGCCCGAGGCGCGCGACACCTACTGGGACACCGAGCTGCTGCACCTCGACAACCTGATGTTCCTCGGCCACAACCCCGGCCCGCTGCTGCACGACGTGCTGGGCACGAACGTCACGGCTCATCTGCTGGCGGCCGTGTACGTCGCGTACCTGCCGCTCATCCCGCTCACCCTCGGCGTGTTCCTGGTGTGGTCGCGCGACCTCAGCCGCGGGGCCTGGTACGCCACGGCGCTCGGCCTGAACTGGGTGCTCGGCGTCGTCAGCTACTACGCACTCCCCACGTTCGGTCCGGCGTTCGTGCAGCCCGAGATGTACCGCGAGCTGCCCGACAACAGCGCCGGCGCCCTCCAGAACGCGCTGTTCCGCGCCGCCACGCGCTTCTACGACGACCCGACGGGCGGCAGCACGTTCGGCATCGCCGGCTTCGCGTCGCTGCACACGTCGGTCGTGCTCACCGCCTGCATCTTCTTCGTGCGGACGAACCAGTCGCAGATCGTCAAGATCAGCGGCTGGGTCTTCTTCGCCCTGACCGTGCTCGCCACGATCTACTTCGGCTGGCACTACCTGGTCGACGACATCGCGGGCGCCGCGATCGCCTGGATCTCCGTCGCGCTGGCCGGCTGGGCCACGATGAACGGCAAGCACTGGCGCAAGCCACCCTCGGCCACCGTCGGCACCCCGCTCCCCACCGCTGCCGTCGCCTGATCTCGCCGTCACTCTGCGAGAATGGTCCGCAGGGCGCCCAGCGCCTGGGCCTCTAGCTCAATTGGCAGAGCAGCGGACTTTTAATCCGCGGGTTGTGGGTTCGAGTCCCACGGGGCCTACGAGTTCCCGCAGATCCCACGACGTGTTGCGCGCAGCTAGGGAAACCTGGACCAGTCCATGGCCAGCACCTCGTCGATCACGGCGACGTACTGAGAGCGTTCGAATCGTGCAGAGCGGATCTCGTCGTTGCGCCCGGCGAACAGCTCGTCGGTGACCTGCCTGCCGATCTCTCGCCACTCGACGACTTCCGTTCCCACGACGACCTGGGCCGTCAGCGCGCCGCAGTCGTGGTCCCCGCACGGACACTCCAGGAGCACGACACGACCGTCTTCGAACGCAGGCCCGGATGGTGCCCACGGAGTTCCCTCCCGCCCGAGCAGCCGGTCGAGCCAGGAGCGCTCGAACCGCTGGACGTACCCCGGGAGATCAACGCGATCGCCGCGGAGGCGTAGCAGCAATTCTTGCCGCTCGTCGGCGTCTGCTGCGGCGTGGAGGGGTGACATGGACGCGCCGTCATGAACCAGCTCTCGAAGCGGGACGCCGTTGATCGTCCACTCCAGGACCGCCAGCGTCGACTCACCGCGCTTGGCCCTGGGGTCACCGTCGAAGAGCGCGACGTGCCCCGTCTGCACCCCCAAGCGATCCACAGCCCCAGGTTACGGTCGAACCACCTCGCGTCTCGGCAACCGTCCCGCCCGCTCACGCCGGCAAGCGCCCGGCGCGGCCTCGTGACCCCCACTTGCTGTCAAGAGCGTCGTGGAGGCGTGACCTCACAGTTGACGGCAGACACGATCGGCGTCGCCCTCGCGGTCTGCGCGAGGTCCCGACGCGAGCTCAGCAGGTGATGCGGAGCGCGCCCGATCGCCGCAGACTGTCTCCATGCCGCACCCGGAGGATCGCCCGTCGCGAGGATGGGTGGGACGTGGTGCCACGAAGCAGCGCTGGTGGCGCGAAGTACCCGGACTGGCACTGCTTGTGGGGTGGTGGACCC
>JALRKU010000383.1 GCA_023254755.1 Aeromicrobium sp.
CCAGCAGGTCGAGTGTCTCCTCGACGCGACGGCGCATGACGTCCGGTGCGATGCCCAGGCATTCCATCCCGTACGCGAGCTCGTCCTCGACCGTGTCGGTGACGAAGCCGGCAAGCGGGTCCTGTCCGACCATGCCGACGACGTGCGCGAACTCGCGCGGTGGGCGCGAGTCGGTCTTGATGCCGGCGACGGAGACCGTGCCGTCGAGATGGCCGCCCGTGAAGTGCGGGACCAGTCCGTTGAAGGTGCCGAGCAGCGTCGACTTGCCCGCTCCCGTGCGACCGACGAGGAGCGCGAGCTCGCCCTCCTGGATCGTCAGGTCGACGTGCGAGAGCGTCGGCCGGTCCTGGCCGTGGTACCAGAACGAGACGTCGTCGAGGCGGATCATCGGTCTGCTCCTTCGACGCCACCTGGCCGCAGCGACTCGCGGACGGGACGCGGCTCATGGGGGGACGAGGTTCCAGGTCGTCGGTCGTCAGGCACGTCGTCGAGGCCGACGAACGGCGACCGCGCCGGCGGCGTGAGCCAGGCCGGCAGCAGCCCGAGGCAGACCGCGAGGAGCGGTCCCCACGCGAGCAGCGGCCACGACAGGTCGACGAGCGAAGGGGTGAGCGCCGACGGATCGATGCTGCTCGTGCCCAGCATGGCCACGGCGACGCCGATCCCCGACGCTGCCGTCAGGACCTCGGCCGGCTGCCAGCGGTCCGGGCGGTAGCGGGTGCGTTCGACGCGTCGTCCTGCGGTCACGAACCCCACCATCGCCGATGCGACACCCAGGAGCAGCATCGGCCCGCCGAGCGCCTCGGGCGTCGTGGTGTCGAGCGTGCCGTACACGCCGACGCAGACGCCGATCAGACCCACCACCATGAAGGATCCCGTCACGGTGCGCTGGCCGCGGGTCGCGGTCCCTGAGCGTCCGTAGCCGCGGGAGTCCATGGACGAGGCGAGCTGCATCGATCGATCGAGCGCGTCCTCGAGGACGGGGATGACGATCTGGCGCAGAGCGTGCCGGCCCCGCGCGGTGCTGCCACGTAGCTTGCGCGCCCGGTTCACCCGCAGGACGCTCTCCGCGAGCTGCGGGAACACGGACAACGCCACGATCACGGCCGTCCCGACCTCGTAGAGCGCCGATGGCATCGACCTGAGCAGCCGCTTCGGGTTCGCGAGTGCGTTCGCCGCACCGACGCAGACGACCATGGTGGCGAGCCGCAGGCCGTCGTAGAAGCCACCGAGCAACGCCTCGGCCGACACGTCGCCGAACAGTCGGATGCCGGCGGCCCAGACGGGCAGCGGCACCTCGGGCAGCCGGAACAGGATGGTCGTGCCCTCACCGCCCCCGAACACGATCCGGAACCCCACGCGCATGACGACGATGACGACGCCCACGTAGACGTAGAGCCGGAAGGCGTTGGCCCAGGGCGCGTGGCCGCGGCGTGACATGACGACGTGGCACACGACGGCGAGCATCATGCCGAGCAGCCACGGATTCGTGGTGCGGCTGGCCGCGGTGGCGATCCCGAGCGCCCACAACCACCACGCGGCCGGGTGCAGGTCGCGTGGCAGGAAGTACGTGCTGAGGACCCGGGTGGGGACGCCGAGAGCGGCCCCGACCCGGTCGGACGGAGTCACTGGTCGTGCATCCTCCGACGTCGGCGCGCGGTCCAGGTGGCCACGACGACGAGCACGACGATCGCCCCGGCGGCCGCCCAGGGGGCGATCGCGCTGGCGTTCGCCTGCTCCTTCAGCACGTCGGTCACGTCGGGCGCGTCGTCGCCTCCGGTCCACGCGACGTTGTCGGCCGGGTCGGCCGCCGTGTTCGTGGCGCGTGGCCTGGGTGCCGGCAGGCCCTTGGACCCGGCGGACGTCCCCTTCGAGCCCTTCGGGTTGTCGGGGTCGAACGGGTCGTCACTGACTCGCCCGTCCTTGCCGTAGTCGGCGTCGGGCACGTAGCCGTCGTCCGCCGTGGAGCCCGGCTGCCGCTCGTTGGGGTCGTTCGTGGTCGGCGTGTGCTCCTTGGGCTCGACGCACCGATCGCCCGCCGTGCCCGGCCTGACGGCGGCGATGCGGGGTCGCGGATTCGTCTCGGCCGTCGCGTTGAGCGAGAACGACCAGCCCTCGAAGCCGCCGGGCACGAAGTCCCGGTTCTTGACGCCCCACTGGCTGTACTTCCACGAGCAGTTGTTGCCCGCGTGCCAGTACGACCAGTACGCCGATGCCGGCGGCGTGTCGATGCACCGCTCCTTGTAGTCGGTGTTGCCCCTGACCGCGACGGTCTCGACCGCCGAGGGCCGGTTCTCGACGCGGCAGATGAACGCCTTGCCCCAGCGCTGCACGCCGGCGACCTGGATCCCCGCGCCCTCGAGCGCCTCCAGACCCGTGCCGCGCGTGCTGCGCGGGTTGCACCGCACGATCGTCCTGCCCCCGAGCTGCTGGAAGTCGATCACGACCGTGACGCCCTTGTCGCTCTTGCAGAACCCCGCGTAACCCCGGCCCGAGTCGATGGCCCGGGCCGGCCCGGCCCCGCCCGTCACGCCGACCACGCAGGCCGACGCGACGAGCAGGACCGCTGCCACGCAGCGCAGGACTCGCACGTCAGACGACCTTGAAGCTCACGACCGCGGTGCGCGAGGTCGACGCACCGGAGACGCGCACGTACGTCGTGCCCTTGGATCTCGGCACGGTCATCGTGACGGTCTTGACGCCCCCGGGCCCGGCGTACGTGTCGACGGCCGAGCGACGGGACATACGGACCTGCAGCTTCTCCGGGAGGCCGGGGCTCGCCGGCGTCATGAGTCCCGAGACGCGGATCGTCAGCTTCTTGCCGGCCTTGACCTTCGTCGCCGACAGCTTGACGGTGAGCTTCTTGGCCGCGACGGTGGCGAACCGGACGGACCCGGTCCGATCGTCCTGCGAGCCGGTCACGACGAGCTTGCGGTAGGCGTTGTCGGTCATCGCCTTGGGGATCGTGAAGCTCGTCGAGACCGCACCGGTCGCCGAGGCAGTGCCGGAGGCGACCTGGGTGCCGGAGAGCGCGACGGTGTACTTCTCCCCTGCGGCCAGGCCGGTGGCCGTGACGGGCACCGTGGTCCCGACGGCCGTGGGCCGCTTGTTGCTCGAGACGGTGAGCTGCTTCGCGGGCAGCTTCGTCTCGACGGCGGGGATGTCGCTCCATCCGGGAAGCTTCGCGAGGCCGAGCACGGCCTGGGTGGTCGCGCGGCGCCACTGGTCCTCCTCGAAGCCCTGGATGCCCTGGGTCTTGGCGGAGTCGAAAGCATCGGCGTCGTAGGCGATGGCGCCGGCCCACTGACGGGCGAAGCCGGGCTGGGTGGCGTCGTCGCCCTCCCGGACGACGTCGTCCGGGCCGACCAGCAGCCCGCGCAGGTAGGCGTCCGTCCGGTCGGCGATCGCGTTCGTCTCGGCCGTGCCGAGCTGACGCGCCACGTTGCCGACGAGCCCGGCGCTGTTGCTGTTGCCCTGGCCCGACCACGAGGCGGGGAACGATCCGTCGTCGGCCTGGCGGTTCTTCATCCAGGTGATCGCTCGGTCGACGACCGCGTCGCCGACCTTCTTGCCGGCCGCGACCAGGCCGGAGAGCATGAAGCCGGTCGCATCGCCGTCGACGCTGCCGCACTGCTCGGTGCGCGAGTATCCCAGGCCGCCGAAGTCGTCGGAGGACTCGTCGAGGCACTGGTGCGCGGCGAGGTAGCTCGTGGCCACCGCGGGAACCCCCTCGTCCGTGCGCGCCAGGGTCAGGACCGCGAGGGTCTGGTCGAAGTGGTTCGTGCCGACGTGTCCCGCCCGTCCGCGGTTGACCCCCGCCGCCTCGGTGTCGTTGAGCCGGATCTCCTCGCGGACCAGGCCCACGAGGTCGAGCGTGTCGTTGCGGTCGCCGCCCGGATACGCGCCGTGCGCCGGGTGGGGTCCGTCGGACTCGACGTCGGAGCAGTAGTCACCGAAGTCACCCGCCTTGGAGATGTCGAACCGCGTGGGGTCACCCCCGCCGATCTGCAGGGCGAGCGAGACCTTGGCGAACGAGCCGATGTCGCTGTAGCAGGAGTACTGCAGGTAGTCCCAGCCGTCGGCCTGGACCCGCTGTGCCACCTTCTCGACCGTGTCGTCGTGGCCGCCGATGGCCGCGAGCGCGAACAGGGCGTCGATCGTCAGGCCCCAGTCAGTCGGGCTGAACGAGCCCGGCAACGTGTAGTCGTTCTTGCTGAGCTGGTGCTCCAGGTACGTCGCCGTGCTCTGCGCGTCTGCGCCCTCGGACGGGGCCGCGGACGCCGGCGCCGTGACGCCGAGCGTCACGGCCACGGCGAGCGCCGTCCCGGACGCCAGGTGGGCCCAGCGGCGGCGGGACGGGCTGGCGGTCGGGGTCATGTCGTGCTCCTCGGGAGGTGGGGGATCCGGCCGGCGCTGCTGCGTCGACCGAGGACGAAGGCCGTCGTCGAGGTGGCGCCCAGCAGGAGGGCGGCACCCAGGGCGACGAGGGCGATCGTGAGGGGGGTCCAGACGAGACCGGACGTTCCCGGTCTCGTGGTGGCAGGGGTCGTCGCCAGCACGCCGGGCGCGAGCCCGAGCCCCGGTGTCGAGAGCCACGACCGACCACTGAGTCCCGCGCTCGCGGCGGCACTCGCCTCGAGGTCGCTGCGCTTCTGACCGACGAGGCGAGGGGCACCGCCGTCGCGACGCATCATCGGGGCGAGCACCTGCCGAACGGCGGTGACGTCGTAGCCCACGGCCTGTCGGCCTCCGGCGACCTCGGACACGCTGCCGGGTCGACGCGCCTGGGCCGCGTCGACGAGCCGACCGTCGTCGTGACTCGCTCGCTGCAGCGCGCCGGCGACCTGGGCGACGGCCTTGCGGCGGTCACTGTCGAACGCGGTCCTCGAGGCGGCTGCCGGGGCGAGGTCACGCGTCGTGGCGCGGGGTCCACTGGTCGCGTTGAGCGCCTGGGCGGCGAGCGCCGTGGCGACGAGGTCGGTTCCGCGACAGGCGGCACCCAGGCTCCGGGGCACCGAGCCGTCGCGGCACACCGAGCGGGTCAGCGGCGCCACGGCAGCGCCGGTGTCGCGTCGTCGGGAGGCGAGCGCCAGGGCGATCCAGGACTGGCGAACCGTGTCGGCGGCGTCGGCTGCGTAGGTGCCGGTGTCGTCGTAGCGTCCACCGCGTCCCTCGAGCTCGTGCAGGTCGTCGAGCAGGGCGCCGGCACGGGCCCGGAGCCTCGTCGAGTCGGCGGACCGGGCCACGAGCGCGAGACGTGCCAGCGGCTCGGCGTACGTCGCAGTCGACGTCTCGTACGGCTTGCCGTGCACGGAGGCTGCCACGGACCGCCGGTCCAGCAGGAAACGTGAGGCCCGCTCGGCCGCCTTGGGCTGCTCCCCCAGCTGACGCAGCGACAGCACGACCGATGCCGTGAGGTCGTAGTCGACGTACGTCGTGCGACCGTCCGTCACCTCGACGTGGTCGCCGTCCACGAGACGTCCCGCCAGGTACGAGCCGAGGCGCCCACCAGGCCCGGCGGCTGTGGGCGCCTCGACCGGCGCCGAGCCCTTCGGCGGGTCGACCACCGTCAGGTCGCTCGCCCGGCCGGCACCGGGCGCGCCGGCCGGGGGCACCCCTGGGGCACCGGGCCCGCGCCCGCGATCGCGACCCTGCAGCGAGGGATCGCCCCCGAGCCGCTTCTTGCCCAGGTCGACGAACGAGACCGGGGCCAGCGCGAAGATCGCCTGGGCCGTCGCCCGGCGCCACTGGTCGCGGCCCCGGATGCCGTTCGCCTTGCCGTTCGACAGCGCCTCGCCGTTGTAGGCGATGGCCCCGCGCTCGTCGGCGAGCTGGGTGCCGCGAGCGTTGGCGGTCGTCACGGTCAGCGACCTCACGTAGTCGCGGGCCTTCTCGTAGGCCGCCGTGCGACCCGCGGCCCGCAGGGTCTGGGCCACGAGGCCGGTGCTGTTGGTGTTGGAGCCCTCGGTCGAGACGCCGCCGCCGAACGAGCCGTCCTTGCGCTGCGCCCGGACCAGCCAGTCGATCCCGCGATCGATGTCGTCGTCGAGACCCCTGACCCCGGCGGCCTTGGCGGTCATGAGCGCCTG
>JALRKU010000042.1 GCA_023254755.1 Aeromicrobium sp.
CCACGTGCTCCGCGACCGTGCCGCGCGCGCCGGTGCGGCCGAGGCGGCGCGCGATGACCTGGGCGATCTCGACCGGGGCCGCGGTGACGAGCCAGACCCGCTGGCCGCGGTCGAGGTGCCACTGGGCGATCGCGCGTGTGCCGGGCCAGATCTTGTGCGCCATGTGCTCGTCGAAGATCTCCTCGCCGACCTCCTCGAGCTCGCGCACGCTGTGCCCCGCGATGAACTGGAGGGCCGACGAGCGGGCCTTCTCGATGTGCTCGGGGTCCTCGACCCCGGCGATGCGGAAGTACGCCTGCTGCCACGCCGCCTTGGCGATGTCCTTGGTCGTGAAGAACTTGCGGCGGTGCAGTCCGCGGGCGAGGTGGAAGATGGACGCGCCCTGCATGACCGTGTTGTCGACGTCGAAGAACGCCGCGGCCCGCGGGTCGACGCCGGGGTCGAAGGCGTGCTCCACCTCGGCCGCCGCGGCCGCCGCCTGGCCGGAGAGCACGGACCGCGAGCGCAGATTGCGCGGGGTGCCGTGGCGACCGTCGGGCGTCATGCGCCGACACTAGCGGCTGGCCCCGGACCTGGGCCCGGGGTTCGTGGTTGACTCGGGGGCGTGAGCGTGAACGTCAGCGACCTGGTGCGACAGGCCGCGGAGCGCGACCCCGACGGTGTCGCGCTGGTGGAGCACCGCCCCGAACGCCGCGCCCTCACGTGGCGCGAGCTCGACGACGCCGTCGACGGCCTGGCCAGGGCGCTCTCGGGCCGCGGTCTCGTGGCCGGCCAGCGGGTCGCGATCGTCATGGCCAATCGCGTCGACCTGCCGATCGCGTACTTCGGCGTCCTGCGCGGCGGCATGATCGCGGTGCCGATGAACCCGCGCTCGACGACGGCCGAGATCGGGCGCATGATCTCCGACTCGGTGTCGCGCGTCGTCCTGTGCGACGAGGCCGGCGTCGGCCAGGTGCGCGACGCGATCACGGCGTTCCCCGACGGCGAGCGTCGCCCGGCCGTCGTCGTCGACGGCGTGGACACGCTCGACGGCGAGACGGCATTCGGCGCGTTCCTCGCCGAGGCCAGCGGCACGGCTCCCGCGGCACCGGTCGATCCCGAGGCCGCCGCCGTCATCCTGTACACGTCCGGGACGAGTGGTCGACCTCGCGGCGCGACGCTGTCGCACCGTGCGCTGCTCGCCAACATCGAGCAGGTCGCGTCGCTGGAGCACCTGCCGGTCGGGCCCGACGACGTCGTGCTCGGTCTGCTCCCGCTGTTCCACGTCTACGGCCTCAACGCGGTGCTGGGCCAGGCCGTGCGCCAGGGCGCACCGGTCGTCATGGTCGACGGGTTCGACCCGTCGGGCCTGCTCGCCCTGATCCGGTCGGAGGGGGTCACCAACCTGCCGCTGGCGCCGCCGGTCGTGGCCGCGTGGGCCGGGCGACCCGATCTGCGCGAGCAGCTGTCGGGTGTGCGCACGATCCTGTCGGGCGCCGCCAACCTCGATCCCGACCTCGCCGAGGCGTTCGCCGAGTCCTCAGGTCACTGGATCGAGCAGGGCTACGGCCTCACCGAGGCCAGTCCGGTCGTCGCGGTCACGCTCGCCTCGCAGCGCGACCTGTCGACCCCGCCCAAGCCGGGCTCGGTCGGTCACCCGTTGCCGGGAGTCGAGATCAAGGTCGCCGAGGGCGACGGCACCCCGGCAGCGGCGGGCGACCCCGCGCAGATCTGGGTGCGCGGGCCCAACCTGTTCTCCGGCTACTGGCCCGATCGCGCCGACGGTCCCGACGCCGAGGGCTGGTACGCCACGGGCGACATCGGCCTGATCGACGACGACGGCGACCTGACGATCGTCGACCGGCTCAAGGAGCTGGTCATCGTGTCGGGCTTCAACGTGTACCCGACCGAGGTCGAGGACGTCATCAGCGAGGTCGCCGGCGTCGTGCAGGTCGCGGTCGTGGGGCAGCCCGACGAGCAGACGGGCGAGACCGTGGTCGCCTTCGTGGACATCGCCCCCGACGCCGAGGAGCGGGTCGTGCTGGAGTCCGTCGAGGCCCAGTGCCGCACCCGGCTCGCGCGGTTCAAGCAGCCGACCCGGTTGGTGCCCGTCTCGGGATTGCCGCGCTCCGCCACCGGAAAGGTCGAGAAGGGCCGGCTCCGCGCGCTCGCGCGCTCGCAGGATCTCGGGCTGTGACCCCGAGGGTCGTCGTCTACTCCCGCGAGGGCTGCCACCTGTGCGAGGTGGCGGAGCAGGTCGTCGCGCAGGTGTGCGCCGCTGCCGGTGCGTCGTGGGAGCGGGTCGACGTCGACACCGACCCCGACCTCGTCCGGCGGTTCACGAACGAGGTGCCGGTGACGTTCGTCGACGGGGTCCAGCACGACTTCTGGCGGGTCGACCCGGAGCGGCTCAGAGCAGCTCTCGGAGCCTGACGGCACCCGGGTCGCCGGTCGCGGATTTTGTTACGGCGTTCACAAGCTCGTAAACTGCTGAGGCCCGCGGCGCTCTCCTCGTGCAGGAAATCCCCGGCGTGACGGGCAGGAGCACTGTGACGATCCTTGGCACCCCCTCGTTCGGCGACGACGCCGACCGCGGAATCCCCGACGCGACGGTGGCGCGACTGCCGGTCTACCTCCGCGCGCTGAACGGACTCCGCGACCGGGGCGTCGTCACCTGCTCGTCGAACGAGCTCGCCGAGCTGGTCGGGGTCAACCCGGCCAAGCTCCGCAAGGACCTGTCCCACCTGGGCTCCTACGGCACCCGTGGCGTCGGCTACGAGGTCGAGTTCCTCTGTCACCAGATCGCCCGGGAGATCGGTCAGACCCAGGACTGGAACGTCGTCATCGTCGGCGTCGGCCACCTCGGCACCGCACTGTCGTCCTACCAGGGCTTCAGCAGCCGGGGCATCCGCGTGGCGGCGCTCGTCGACGCCGACCCCGCCCGCATCGGAGAGGTCGTCTCGGGGATCGCCATCAGCGCCGTCGCCGACCTGCCGGCGCTCGTCGCCGAGCACGACGTCGCGATCGGGGTCGTGGCCACGCCCGGCGAAGCCGCCCAGACGGCAGCCGACTCCCTCGTCGACGCCGGGATCACGAGCATCCTCAACTTCGCGCCCGCCCTGGTCACGGTCCCCGACGGGGTCCAGGTCCGCCAGGTCGACCTGTCGATCGAGCTGCAGATCCTGGCGTACCACGAGCAGCGCAAGACGACGCACAGCGCCGCAGAAGGAGTGATCTGATGAGCGTGCTGGTCGTGGGCATGTCCCACCGCACCGCGCCGATCGAGCTGCTCGAGCGTGCAGCGCTCGATACCGACGCCGTGGTCAAGCTCGGCCACCAGGTCCTCGACGCCCCCTCGGTCACCGAGTCGGTCGTCATCTCCACCTGCAACCGCGTCGAGGTCTACGTCGAGACGGACCGCTTCCACGGCTCGGTCGAGGAGGTCTCGCGCCTGCTCGGCGAGCAGGCCGGGCTCGACCGCGACGAGCTCGTCCGCCACGTGTACGTCCACTACGACGACGCCGCCGTCGCCCACCTCTTCGGCGTGGCGTCGGGCCTCGACTCGATGATCCTCGGCGAGAGCCAGATCCTCGGACAGGTCCGCGACGCCCTGTCGGGTGCGCAGGCCGAGGCCACGGTCGGCTCGGCGCTGAACGCGCTGTTCCAGCAGGCGCTGCGCATCGGCAAGCGGGGGCACGCCGAGACCGGGATCGATCGTCTCGCCCCATCGCTCGTGACGGCGGGTCTGGCGATGGCCGGCGGGATCGTCGACGACCCCGACGCCCGCTTCCTCGTCGCCGGCGCGGGCACCATGGCGTCGCTCGCCGTCAAGACCTTGATCGAGCGCCGCGTCGCGCCCGAGCGCATCGTGGTGGCCAACCGCACCTACCAGTCGGCGCTCGCGCTGGTCGCGACCCACGGGGTCTCCGCCGTGCGCTGGGCCGAGATCGACGACGCGCTCGCCCGCACCGACGTGCTGATCAGCTGCACCGGCGCCCGGGGCGCGGTCTTCGACGCCCCGCGGCTCGCGGCGGCGGACCGGCCCCTCACGGTCGTCGACCTGGCCCTTCCGCGTGACGTCGACCCCGAGGCGGGCGAGCTGCCCGACGTGCGCCTCGTCGACCTCGCGACGCTCGCCGACCGCGGAGGCGACACGGCCCTGGCCGGTGACGTCGCCCAGGTCCGGCGCATCGTCGACGGCGAGGTCCGCTCGTTCCTGGCCGCCAAGGCCGCCTCGCGCGTGACGCCCACGGTCGTCGCGCTGCGCACCATGGCCACCGAGATCGTCTCGGGCGAGGTCGATCGTCTCGACCGACGACTGCACGACCTCACCGACGAGCAGCGCGCGGCGGTCCGGCAGGCCCTGCACCGCGTGGCCGACAAGCTCATCCACGCCCCCACGGTCCGCGTCCAGCAGCTGGTCGAGGGACCCGAGGGCCTCACCTACGCCGACGCCCTGGCCGACCTGTTCGCGCTGGACCAGAAGACCGTCGAGGCCGTCACCCGCATCGGGGGTGACGACGCATGACGACAATGCGCATCGGCACCCGCGCCTCCGCGCTGGCCACGACCCAGACGGGTCACGTCGCCGACCGTCTCCGCGAGCGCGGTGTCGACGTCGAGATCGTGCTCATCAGCACCGAGGGCGACCGCTCCTCGGCGCCGCTGGCCTCGCTGGGCGGCACGGGCGTGTTCGTCAGCGCGCTGCGCGACGCGCTCGTCGACGGCCGCATCGACGTCGCGGTGCACTCCCTGAAGGACCTGCCCACGACACCCGACGAGCGCCTGCAGCTCGCCGCCATCCCGCCGCGCGAGGACTCGCGCGACTGTCTCGTCGCCCGCGACGGCCTGACGCTCGGCGAGCTGCCCCAGGGCGCCCGCGTGGGCACGGGCTCGCCCCGGCGCGAGGCGCAGCTGAACGCGCTCGGCCTCGGTGTCGAGGTCGTCCCGGTCCGCGGCAACGTCGACACCCGGATCGGCAAGGTGACGTCGGGCGAGCTCGACGGCGTCCTGCTCGCCCGGGCGGGTCTGGTGCGGCTCGGCCGCGCCGACGAGGCCACCGAGATCATCGATCCCCTCCAGATGCTCCCCGCCCCCGGGCAGGGAGCCCTCGCTTGCGAGTGCCGCGCCGACGACGCCGCGACCGCTCGCCTGCTCGCCGAGCTCGACGACCGCGACACCCGCGCGGCCGTCACCGCCGAGCGCAGCCTCCTCGCCACGCTGGAGGCAGGCTGCAGCGCTCCCGTGGGAGCACTCGCCGAGATCGCCTGGGGCGACGACGGCGACGAGCTGTGGCTCCGTGCCGTGGTCTCCGACCCCACGGGTTCACCATCCATCCGACTGTCCGCGACCGGCCTCCCCGACGAGGCCGCCGCGGTCGGTGAGCGTCTTGCTGCCGAGATGCTCGCCGAAGGGGCCGACACGCTCGTGTCGGTGGCCTCGTGACATGGCAGCACAAGACGAAGGAACCCCAGTGACCGCTGAGATCACCGACCGCACCGTCCCGACCCGTCAGGGCCCGCGCACCGCGTCGCGTCCCTCGACGCTCGGCCACGTGAGCTTCGTCGGCGCCGGGCCTGGCGACGAGAGCCTGCTGACCGTCCGCGCCGTCGAGCTCCTCGCCCAGGCCGACGTCGTCATCGTCGAGACGGCCGAGCAGGCAGCGCTCGTGACGAACGGTGCCGAGGTCGTCGACGGCGGTGCCGGCGAGGACGGCGAGCTGCTGACGCACGCGGCGCGCGCCAAGCTGGTCGTCAAGCACGCCAAGACGGGTGCCCACGTGGTCCGCCTGGTCGTGGGCGATCCGTTCACCTACGCCACCGCTCCCGAGGAGGCCGCGGCCTGCACCAAGGCCGGCATCGGCTTCGAGATCGTCCCCGGCGTCTCGTCGGTCGGCGCGGTGCCCGCGTACGCGGGAGTCCCGCTCACCACCCGCACGCACCGCGAGTTCGCGGTCGTCAGCGTGGGCGACGCCAAGATCGACTGGTCCGACCACGCCGGCGACGACACGCTGGTGCTGCTGTCGGCCGTCGCCCGCATCGGCGAGGCGGCCGAGGGGCTGGTCGCGGCGGGTCGCTCGCCCGAGACGCCGGTCGCCATGACCCGGGTCGGCACCACGACCGACCAGAGCACGGTCGTCTCGACGCTCGCCGACATCGCGGCCGACGCCAAGGCCGCCGGCATGGCGTCGCCGGCCATCACGGTCGTGGGCGAGGTCGTGGCACTGCGCGAGTCGCTCTCGTGGTTCGAGACCAAGCCGCTCTACGGCTGGCGCGTGCTGGTGCCCCGCACCAAGGAGCAGTCGGCGTCGCTGGCTCGCCGCCTGCGGGGCTTCGGCGCGATCTCCGAGGAGGTCCCGACCATCTCGGTCGAGCCGCCGCGCAACCCGCAGCAGATGGACAAGGCCGTCCGTGGCCTGGTCGAGGGCCGTTACGAGTGGGTCGCGTTCACCAGCGTCAACGCCGTGAAGGCCGTTCGCGAGAAGTTCGAGGAGTACGGGCTCGACGCCCGCGCGTTCTCCGGCCTCAAGATCGCGGCGGTCGGCGACAAGACCGCCGAGGCGATCGAGACCTGGGGCATCCGCCCCGACCTGGTGCCCAGCGGCGAGCAGTCGGCGCGCGGCCTGGTCGAGGACTGGCCGCCCTACGACGAGCTGCTCGACCCGATCAACCGGGTGTTCCTGCCCCGCGCCGACATCGCGACCGAGACCCTCGTCGCGGGCCTGATCGACCTGGGCTGGGAGGTCGACGACGTCACGGCGTACCGCACGGTGCGCGCCACGCCGCCCCCCGCCCCCACGCGGGAGGCGATCAAGTCGGGCAAGTTCGACGCGGTGCTGTTCACGTCGAGCTCGACGGTGCGCAACCTGGTCGGGATCGCGGGCAAGCCGCACGCGTCGACGATCATCGCGTGCATCGGCCCGGCCACGGCGCAGACGGCGGAGGAGCACGGCCTGCGGGTCGACGTCCTCGCCGAGCAGCCGTCGGCGGACGTCCTCGCGGACGCGCTCGCCGAGTTCGGTGCCGCCCGTCGCCTTGCCTTCCTGGAGGCGGGGGAGCCGGTGCTGAAGCCGTCGCAGAAGAAGCCGTCGTCGCGGCGCAAGGCCTGACGTGACGTCCCAGGACCGACCGTCGCTGGGTCGTCGGTCGCCGGGCCGACCGCCCGTCCACCGACCGCGCCGTCTCCGCACGACGCCCGCCATGCGGGCGCTCGTGCGCGAGACGCGCACGGAGCCGTCGCAGCTGGTCCTGCCGATGTTCGTGGGGGAGGGGCTCACCGAGCCCAAGCCCATCGCGAGCATGCCGGGCGTCGTGCAGCACACGCGCGCGTCGGCCCGTGAGGCGGTGCGTGAGGCGGCCGGTCTCGGCCTGGGCGGCGTCATGCTGTTCGGCGTGCCCGAGCGCAAGGACGCGGTCGGCTCCGGGGCGCTCGACCCCGACGGCATCCTCAACGTCGCCCTGGCCGACGCCCGCGACGAGGTCGGCGACGACCTGCTCGTCATGGCCGACCTGTGCCTCGTCGAGTTCACCGACCACGGCCACTGCGGCGTGCTCGACGACCAGGGTCGCGTCGACAACGACGCGAC
>JALRKU010000007.1 GCA_023254755.1 Aeromicrobium sp.
GGGGACGCTCCCGGGTCTGCCCTTCACCAGTCGCTGTCAGGCAGCGAGGGCGAAGTCAGTGCGCTTGGAATCGGCACTTGTGGTTTCCCAGGAACGTTCAAGAGATGACCTGGGATTCTCTACCCGCTTCACTTGATCCGAACGACCGCAGTCGAAACCGATCAGCCCCTCTGTAGTTGTACGACCAGCATAACGCGCGGGGACGACCGCCCATTCCGCCCGATCAGCCGAAGATCGCCTCGGCCCACTCGGGGTGGTCGACGAACGGGTTCCGGTTGCCCTGGAACTGCGCGTCGACGACGTCGTTGCGCTGGCGCTCCGCCGCCGACGGCGGGTCCTGGGCGTTCCACTGCAGCAGCACCGAGATGCGCCCGACGTAGGGCGTCGAGCCGTTGACCTGGTCGTTCGCCTCGAGGTCGGCGAACCCGTCTCCGCCCTCGTAGCGGACCGCCATGTAGAGCACCATGCGCGCGACGTCGCCCTTGACCGCGTCGCGCGGCGAGAACGAGTCGCCGTCGCTGGTGCGGCCCGAGCAGCCGCTCACCGCCGACCCGCCGGTGTCGAAGTCCTTGTTGCCGCGGGTGCTGTTGACGCCGACGTCCTCGGGACGCAGGTGGTGCAGGTCGGTGCCCGGGCCCGTCGCGGTACCGAAGTCGCCGTGCGACTGGGGCCAGACGTGCTCGCGGTTCCACTGCCCCGACCCGCCGCCGTTGGCCGACTTCGACCGAGAGACGCCCGAGTAGAACAGCACCACGTTCGAGGAGTTGGCCGGGTCCTGGTCGGTCACCTTCAGCGCGTCCCAGACCTGCGAGTACGTCAGCGTGGTCTGCACCGAGATGATCGCGTGCAGCCGGTTCTTCAGCGCCTCCCCCGTCAGCCCGCTGGTGCCCGCGTAGTAGTCACCCGGGTCCGTCGGATCGGGGTCGGGGTCGGTGCCTCCGGCGGTCGCGAAGCCTGACGGCGACGTGAGACCCGGGTGCGAGAAGTAGGCCCCGAGCGAGCCCGTGACGTCGACCTGGCTGCCGAGCAGCGACGGGTTGGACCGCAGCCCCCACTGGCTGCGGTACGCGCTGGTGACCTGCACGTAGAGCATGTCGCTCGGGTCCGTCTCCCCCGGCGAGTCCGCGAGGGCGATCGCGTAGTCGCTGGGGAAACCCGACGTCACGACGGTCGACGTCGCGGTCGGCTGGCCGACCACGTATCCCCGCACCGTCTGGGTGCTTCCCTGCTGCGCGATGGCCGCCGACACCGTGATCGGCGTGGCCGCCGATCCGGTCGACGGCAGGAGTGCGACGACGAACGAGACGATGACGACCAGCCCGAGACGCGCACGACGTCCCCGGCCGGCTCCCCCGAGACCAGACATGGGCTCAGCCAACCGCAGGTCACGGCCCCGCACCAGAGCTGGAGCCCGGAGTTCACCGAGTCGTCACGTCGCCCCGCCCGGGAGGCGTGGACGCGTCAGGTCGGGTCGACCGCGGGCCGCCGCGGCGTGTGGATCAACGCGGCCGCCAGGACCCCGGCGACGACGAGCATGACCACGCAGATCCACGTGCCGGTGCGGAAGCCGGGCGAGAACACGGCGGGATCGGCGAAGTCGGCCCCCGCGATGCCGGCGATCGGCGGGATCGCGGCGACCGCGAGCAGCGACGCCGTGCGGGCGACGGCGTTGTTGATGCCCGACGCGATGCCGGTGCGCTCGGCCGGGACGGCGGCGAGCACCGCCGTCGTCAGCGGGGCCACCAGGATCGTCATGCCGACCCCGAACACCAGCGCCCCGGGCAGCACGCCGGTGACGAACCGGGTGTCGCCGTCGATCGGCAGCCACAGCGCCAGGCCGACGGCCGCGACCACGGGCCCGACCGTCATCGGCCAGCGCGGACCGTAGCGCGTGCCCAGCGCACCGGCCCGCGAGGAGAACAGCAGCATGATGATCGTGGTGGGGATCGTCGCGAGCCCTGCCTCGAGCGGCGTGAAGCCGGCGACGTACTGCAGCTGCAGGACCAGCAGGAACCCTGATCCCGCCAGAGCACCGTAGATCGCGAAGGTGCACAGGTTGGCGGCGGTGAAGACCTTGTCGGCGAACAGGCCCAGGGGCACCAGCGCGTGCGGGGCGACGGCCTGGTGCGCCACGAACCCGGTGAGCACCACCGCACCGGCGAGCGACCAGAGCCACGACTCCTCGACGAGGCCGTACGTCAGGAACGCCAGCCCGATCGCTGTCAGCGCCGCACCGACGACGTCGAGACGCTCCTGCTCGCCGCGCGACTCCGGCACGTGGCGCAGGGCGAGCACGACGACCGCCACGGCGAGCGGGACGTTGATCCAGAAGATCGCCCGCCACCCCACCTGGTCGACCAGCCAACCGCCGACCAGCGGACCGATCGCCATCGTGACGCCGGACATGCCCGACCACGCGCCGATGGCGCGGCCCCGGTCCTCGTCGTCGAACAGCGCCGACAGGATCGCCAGGCTGCCCGGCGTGAGCAGCGCACCACCGATGCCCTGGACCACGCGAGCCGCCACGAGCAGCTCGGCGGTGGGCGCCGCGGCGCACGCGACCGAGGCTGCCGCGAACAGCACGACACCGGCGACGTAGACGCGCCGCCGACCCAGCCGGTCGCCCAGCGACCCGCCGACGAGGATCAGCGCGGCCAGCGCCAGCGTGTAGCCGTTGACGATCCACTGGAGCCCGGCCACGCCCGCGTCGAGGTCGTCGTCGATCGCCGGCAGCGCCAGCGACACGATCGACCCGTCGAGGAACGCCATGCCCGAGCCGAGGATCGTGGTGGCCAGCACCCAGCGCCCCTGCGCCGACGCGAGTTTCATCCCTCGACCCCGAACAGGCGGGCTCCGTTGTGCCACAGCACCGAGCGCATCCAGTCGTCGCCGAGGCCGAGCCAGTCGAGCACCTCGATCTGGTGGGCGTAGGCGTACGGGATGTTGGGGAAGTCGGTGCCGAACAGCACCTTGTCCTGCAGCGCGAGCAGCCGGTCGAGGTAGCCGTCGGGCACCTCCTGGCGGGCCGGGCCCTGGGCGAAGAAGTCGACGAACGCCATCGTGGTGTCGAGGCGGACGTGCTCGTGCCGCTCGGCCAGCGTCGCGAACGCGTCGAGCTCGGGAGCACCGAGGTGGGCCATCACGAACGCTAGGTCCGGGTGGCGCGACAGCACGTCGGCCACCGCGCCCGGGCCCGTGAACCGGCCGGGCGCCGGACCCGAGCCCGCGTGCAGCACGATCGGCGTGCCCGCCTCGGCGAGCTGCGCCCAGACCGGCTCGAGCAGCGGGTCGTTCGGTGGGAAGTCGCCGACCTGCACGTGCACCTTGAAGACCTCGACGTCGCGTTCCAGCAGGTCACCGACGTACGCGGCGGCCTCGGGCTCGGGGTAGAACGGGGCCGACCGGAGGACGTCGGGGTGCTCGTCGGCCAGCGCCAGCGTCCAGTCGTTCATGAAGCCGGCGACACCGGGACGGTGCGCGTAGGACAGAGCCGAGAACTTCTTGACCCCCAGCTCGCGCAGCGTCGCGAGCCGCTCCTCGTCGGTGCCGCGGTACGTGATGGGCCACGCCCTGTCCCCCAGCTTCGATCCGGCCCCCGACGCGGCAGCGTCAGATCCGGCCCCCGACGCGGCAGCGTCAGATCCTGCACGGTCGAAGTAGGCCCAGACCTTGGCCAGGATCGACGGCTCCATGAAGTGGACGTGCACGTCGACCAGCCCCGGCAGCCCCAGTCGCTCGACGTGCTCACGCACCTCGGTGTCGGCCCAGGTCATCAGCGACCTTTGAGGCGGCGTCCCAGCTCGCGCTCGGCCTCGCGGTTGGCGGTGCGCTCGGCGATGGCGTGGCGCTTGTCGAACTGCTTCTTGCCGCGGGCGAGGGCGATCTCGACCTTGGCGCGTCCGTCCTTGAAGTACAGCGACAGCGGGACGATCGTCAGGCCCTTCTCCGACGTGCGCCGCTCGATCTTGTCGATCTCGGAGCGGTTGAGCAGCAGCTTGCGTCGGCGACGGGTCTCGTGGTTGGTCCACGTGCCCTGCGTGTACTCCGGGATGTGGACCTGCAGCAGCCAGGCCTCGCCGCGGTCGATCTCGCCGAAGCCGTCGGCGAGCGCGGCACGCCCCGCCCGCAGCGACTTGACCACGGTCGGTCCGTCGATCTTCTCGGCGGCAGCCCGGGCTTCCTCCGGGGTCCGGCAGAACCCGTACTCGGTGACCGGTATCCCGGACAGCTCGACGATCTTCCGGGCTTCGTACTCGTAGAACCTCATCGCGCCGCAATCTATTACGAACGGAGGGGCCGACGGCGACCCCCTCGCTCGGCCTGCGACGGCTCCTGGCGGGCGCGGGGCGCCTGTAGGCTCGCCCCATGGACCGACCAGGCGGCCA
>JALRKU010000224.1 GCA_023254755.1 Aeromicrobium sp.
ATCTGCGGTCGACCCGCGCCGCCGGCGTAGCGGACGTGCAGGTCGCGGCCGACGACCTCCCACCGGTCGTCGCCGGTGGAGCACGTGCGGGCCTTCTCGATCGCCGCGGCCGAGGGCTCGGCCAGGCCGAAGGTGATGTACGACCACTTCGGCTCGAGCACCTCGAACGGATGGGCGGCCCGCGCGGCGACCAGCTCGTCGTGGGTGCGCGAGATGGCCTCGCGGAAGAACCCGAACTCGGCGAGGACGGCCTGCTCGAGCGCGCGATCGAAGGCGTCCGGGTCTCCGGGCACGTCGGCCACGAGGTTGCCCGACGCGATGTACGTCGACACGCCGGTGGCGCCGAGGTCGGTCGCCAGCTCGCGCAGCCGCGCCATGGGCAGCTGCGCTCCACCGACGTTGACGGCGCGGAGCAGGATCGCGCGGACGGTCATGGGCCGACCCTACGACGAGACGACGACGAGCATCACGACGAGCGCGGCGACGCCGAGCAGGCCGACCCCTGCGCGGACCAGCAGCACCACCGAGGTCACGACCCCGGCGGCCAGCAGCAGCCACTCGAGCAGGATGCCGCCGAAGAAGACGAGCGTTCCCTCGGGTGCGCAGATCAGGGGGTCGTCACCGGAGCTGCTACGGCCCAGTCCGCGCCGCGTCGGACGGAGGAGGATTCGGCCATCCCCGAAGACTAGGCCTCCGTGCGGCGCGGCAGCAGCGAGATGGCGGCGACCATGACGACGGCTGCGATCGCCGCACCGACGTAGACCGCGTGGATCGCGGGGTGGAGCACTCCGGTGTCGAGGTGCTCCAGGTCCGGGTGGTCGCCCCCGAGACGGCGCGCGACGACGCCGTTGGCGATCGCGCCGAAGATCGCGATGCCGACGGCGCTGCCGACCGAGCGGGCGAACATGTTCGCCCCCGTCACGACGCCGCGGCTGCGCCAGTCGACCGACGACTGGGCGAGCACCAGCGTCGGCGATGCGATGAGTCCCAGGCCGCCGCCGATCAGGAACGCCGAGCCGGCCAGGTGGAGCACCGAGCTGTCGGGGTCGACGAGGAGCAGCGTGCCCGCTCCCGCCAGGATCAGCGCGCTGCCGATCAGTGCGGTGTCGCGGAATCCGATGCGCAGGTACAGCCGACCTGCCTGCGACGCCGCGATGGGCCAGCCGATCGTCATCGCGGCGACCGCGAAGCCCGCCGTGAGGGCGCCCGTGCCGAGCACGCCCTGGGCGTACAACGGGACGTACGACGTGAGCCCGACCATCAGGACGCCGACCACGAGCGAGGCCGCGTTGACCCCGTTGAGGACCCGGCCGCCGAAGATCCACAGCGGCAGCACGGGTTCGGGTGCTCGGCGCTCGACCAGCACGAAGGCGACGAGGAGCGCGACCGCGACGGTCAGCACCGCGATGCTGGTGGGCGAGTCCCACGCCCAGGCCACGCCGCCCTCGAGCAGGCCGAGGATCAGCAGCGTTCCGCCGACCGCGAGCAGCACCGCACCGAGCACGTCGATGCGCGGACGCGACGGCGTGACGTCCTCGCTGAAGCGGCGCAGCAGCACGACCGCGAGGGCGCCGATCGGCACGTTGACGAAGAAGATCCAGCGCCACGACACGTAGTCGGAGAACACGCCGCCGAGCGTCGGCCCGACGACCGACGCCGCGCCCCACACGCTGGCGATGTAGCCCTGGACCTTGGCGCGCTCGGCCACCGTGTAGAGGTCGCCGACGATCGTCATGCTCATCGGCAGCACGGCGCCGGCGCCGAGTCCTTGCACGGCGCGGAACACGATGAGCGACACCATGCCCCACGCGACGCCGCACAGCACCGAGCCGAGGACGAACAGCCCGACGCCGACGAGCATGACCGGCTTGCGGCCGATCACGTCGGCGACCTTGCCGTAGATCGGCACGGACACCGCCTGGGCGAGCAGGTACACCGAGAACAGCCAGGGGAACTGGGAGAAGCCGCCGAGGTCCTCGACCACCGCCGGCACCGCGGTGGCGAGGATCGTCGCGTCGATCGCGACGAGCCCGGTCGCCAGCATCACCGCCAGCAGGACGGGCCCGCGCTCGGAGCGCAGGCCGACGGAACGGCGGTCGATCGACGGCGAGGCACTCACTCCCGTCGCAACCCGTTCCATCTCGCAACCATTCCCGCGCACCCGGCCCTGGGCGGTGAGTGTGCGACCTGTCGCGGGCCGGCGGTGGCTGAGCGTCGCATCCCGCCGCTGGGCGGTGGCGGAGCGACCTCTCGGCGGTGCCGATGGGTCGCCCAGGTACCGCTCAACCCAACGGTCCCCGCGTCACAGCCTCGCGGCGAGCTCGGTTCCTTCTGCTCGCTCGCACCGCCCGCCGATCGGCGACTGCGTCGCTACAGGCGGGCGGCGAGCTCGGTCCTGCTGGGTCGCTCGCGGCGCTCGGGCGGGACGCTTCGCGTCACAGCCTCGCGGCGAGCTCGGTGGCCTGCTTGATGGCGCGCTTGGCGTCGAGCTCGGCGGCGACGTCGGCGCCACCGATGACGTGGACCGGGACACCGGTGGCCTCGAGCGGCTCGACCAGGTCGCGGACCGACTCCTGGCCGGTGCACAGCACGATCGTGTCGACCGCCAGCACCCGCGACTCGGCGTCGTCGCCCTCGCCGATCGTCACGTGCAGGCCGGCGTCGTCGATGCGGTCGTAGCGGACCCCGCGGACCATCTCGACGCCGGAGTCCTTCAGCGTCGCCCGGTGCACCCAGCCGGTCGTCTTGCCCAGGCCCTTGCCGAGCTCGCTCGTCTTGCGCTGCAGCAGCGTGACCTGACGCCGCGGCGGCGCCTGCACCTTGGTGGCCAGCCCGCCGCGCTCCAGGGCCGGGTCGGTGACGCCCCAGCGCTCCATCCAGTGCTCGAGCGACTCGCCCGGGTCGTGCAGCAGGAACTCGGCGACGTCGAAGCCGATGCCGCCGGCACCCAGGATCGCGACCGTGTCGCCGACGGGCGCGCCGTGGCGGATGACGTCCTGGTAGGACACGACCGACGGGTGGTCGACGCCCGGGATGCTCGGCACCCGCGGCTCGACGCCGGTCGCCACCACGACCTCGTCGAACCCGGCGAGGTCGTCGGCGGTCACCCGACGGCCCAGGTGCACCGCGACCTCGGCGAGCTCCAGCCGCCGGCGGTAGTAGCGCAGCGTCTCGGCGAACTCCTCCTTGCCCGGGATGCGCATCGCGAGGGAGAACTGGCCGCCCACGTCGGACAGCGCCTCGAACAGCTCGACCTGGTGCCCCCGCCCCGCCAGCTCGGTCGCCGCCGCCAGCCCGGCCGGGCCGGCGCCCACCACGGCGATGCGCTTGACCGTGCGCGTGGGCGACAGCACGAGCTGCGTCTCGTGACCGGCACGCGGGTTGATCATGCACGTCGCGCGCTGGTTCCTGAACGTGTGGTCCAGGCACGCCTGGTTGCACGCGATGCACGTGTTGATCTCGTCGGCGCGGTCCTCGGCCGCCTTCTGCACGAAGTACGGGTCGGACAGCAGCGGCCGGGCCATCGACACCAGATCGGCCTCGCCGTCGGCGAGGATGCGCTCGGCGATCTCGGGGGTGTTGATGCGGTTCGACGCCACGACGGGCACCGACACCTCGGGCCGCAGCTTGCCGGTGACCCAGGAGAACGCGGCCCGCGGCACCGACGTGACGATCGTCGGGATGCGGGCCTCGTGCCAGCCGATGCCGGTGTTGATGATGGAGACCCCGGCGTCCTCGAGGTGCTTCGCGAGGGCCACGGTCTCGTCCCACGACTGGGCGTCGTCGACGAGGTCGAGCAGGCTCATCCGGTACATCACGACGAAGTCGTCGCCGACCAGCTCGCGGGTGCGCCGCACGACCTCGATCGGGAACCGCATGCGCTTCTCGGCGGTCCCGCCCCACGCGTCGGTGCGGTCGTTGGTCCGGGCCGCCAGCATCTGGTTGATCAGGTAGCCCTCGGACCCCATGATCTCGACGCCGTCGTACCCGGCGCGGCGGGCCAGCACGGCCGATCGCGCGAAGTCGGTGGCGGTGCGGTCGACCTCGGCGGTCGACATCGCCCTGGGCGCACCGAACGGCGTGATGGGCGACTTCACGGTCGACGCACCCCGCTTGAACGGGTGGTAGCCGTAGCGGCCGGCGTGCAGGATCTGCAGCGCGATCTTGCCGTCGTGCTCGTGCACGGCGTCAGTCACGAGGCGGTGCTTGTCGGCGAGCCTGCGCGACGTCATCAGGGAGCCGAACGGCAGCAGCCAGCCGTGGCGGTTGGGGGCGTAGCCGCCCGTGACCGAGAGGGCGACGCCGCCCTTGGCCCGCTCGGCGAAGTAGGCGGCGAGCTCGGGCAGGTGCCGGGCTCGGTCCTCCAGCCCGGTGTGCATCGAGCCCATGATCACCCGGTTGCGCAGGGTCGTGTGGCCCAGGTCGAGCGGGCTGAGCAGGTGCGGGTAGCGGGTCATCGGGGGCTCCTGGCTGTTCGTGGAGGGGGGAGAATGGTCCGGTGATCTCGAGGACGAGTGCGAAGTTCCTGGTGCTGGCGGGCGTGTTCAACGTGGTGATCTGGCCGCGCTTCGCCAAGGCGGTGGTCGACGACGACCGGGCGTGGGCCGGTGAGCACTGGGGCAGTGCGCCGACCGCCTTCCTCTGGGTGCACGCGGTGCTGATCACGACCGCGGTCCTGGTGGGGCTCGGTGTGCTCGCGGTGGGCGTGCGCGCTCACCGCTCCTCCAGCGTCTGAAGGATCTCGTCGCACCAGGCGATCGCGCCCTGCTCGGTGCGGATGCCGCCTCGCAGCACGAGCCAGCCGCCCAGGTCGGCCTCTGACAGCGTGGTCGGGTCCGGGTAGAACCGGGCCGCGCTCTGCTCGTAGTAGGCGAGCACCTCGGCGTGGTGGGCCCGCTGCCGGCGCACGTCGTCGACGATGGCGTCGCGGTCGCCGAACGGCAGGGCGCGCAGCTTGACGGCGAAGGCGGTGCGCAGTCGCTCAGGTGGCGTGGGCTCGGCGGTCCAGCGGCGCAGCTCGGCCCGACCGGCGTCGGTGATGGCGTGCACCTTCTTGTCGGGTCGACCGTCCTGCGCGACGAGCTCGACGCTCACCAGGCCGTCGGACTCCATCCGGCCGAGCACCTTGTAGATCTGCTGGTGGGTCGCGCTCCAGAAGTGGCCGATCGAGGCGTCGAAGCGTCGCGCGAGCTCGTAGCCGCTGGCCGAGCGCTCCGCCAGCGACACCAGGATCGCGTGCTCCAGGGCCATGCGAGAACGGTAGGCGTTGCGGCGTCACTGTGCAACGAGTTGCATAACTGCGCGGGCGGCGTCACGCCCGGCGCGGTTGGCGCCGATCGTGCTGGCCGACGGCCCGTAGCCGACCAGCTGCACGCGGGGGTCGGCGACCGCGGTGGTGCCGTCGAGCTGGATGCCGCCCCGCGGGCTGCGCAGGTGCAGCGGGGCCAGGTGCTCGATCGCGGGCCGGAAGCCGGTGGCCCACAGGATCACGTCGACCGGCGCGAACGAGACACCATCGATCGGTGGGGCCCACCGCACGCCGCCGGGCTCGATGCGGGCGAACATCGGGCGCCGGGCCGCGTACACGCCGAGGCGTTCGGCCTCGCGCTCCTGCTCGCGCAGCCGCAGGCCGGTCACGCTGACGACGCTGCGCGGCGGCAGGCCCTGCCGCACCCGCTCCTCGACCTTGGCCACGACCTCGCGACCCACCTCGGGGGTGAACTCGGCGGTCGACCACACCGGCTCGCGGCGGGTGGTCCAGACGACCGAGGCCGCGATCGGCGCGATCGCGCCCAGGAACTGGACGGCCGACGCGCCGCCGCCGACGACCAGCACGCGGCGGCCGCGGAAGTGCTCCGGCCCGGGGTACTCGACGGTGTGCAGCTGCTCGCCGGCGAAGGTCTCCTGGCCGGGGTAGTGGGGGACGAACGGACGGGTCCACGTGCCGGTCGCGTTGACCAGCGACCGCGACGTCCACGTGCGTCCGTCATCGGCCGTCGTGAGCAGGAGTCCGTCGCGGTCCTCGACCCGCACGACCCGGACGGGACGCACGACCGGCAGGTCGAAGCGTCGCTCGTAGTCGGCGAAGTACGCGGGCACGAACGTGTTGGCCCGCTCGGTGCCGACGTCGGGCGGCACGTCGAGACCGGGGAGGTCGGCGACCCGGTGCACGTCGTGCATGGTCAGGGCGTCCCACCGGTGCTGCCAGGCTCCGCCCGGGCGGTCGTCGGCGTCGAGCACGACGTGCGGCACCTGCCGGCGTGTGAGGTGGTACGACGTCGACAGCCCGGCCTGTCCTGCTCCGATGACCACGGCGTCCAGCACGTCCACGTCAGGAACAACTCGACACCGGCGTGGATCCATGCCATATTCAACACATGTTGAATAAAGCCGTCGACGTCCGAGGTCTTCGCGTGGTGCGCGGCGGCAGCGTCGTGCTGGCCGGGCTCGACCTGACCGTGCCGTCCGGGTCGATCACCGGGCTGGTGGGTCCGAGCGGGTGCGGCAAGACGACCCTGATCCGCTGCCTCGCGGGTGTGCAGGAGGTCGAGTCCGGCGACGTCGTCGTGCTGGGCGATCCCGCCGGGTCCCCGCGCAACCGGAGGCGGGTGGGCTACGTGACCCAGGCGAGCTCGGTGTATCCCGACCTGACGGTGCGGCAGAACCTGGACTACTTCGCCGCCCTCCACGGCGCGGGACCCGCGGCGACCGACCGAGCCCTGGCGGAGGTGGGTCTGGCGGACCGTGCCGACCAGCTGACCGGCGACCTGTCCGGCGGCCAGCGATCACGGGTGTCCCTCGCCGCCGCGCTGCTCGCCGATCCGGAGCTGCTGCTGCTCGACGAGCCCACGGTCGGCCTCGACCCGGTGCTGCGCCGGGACCTGTGGGCGCTCTTCGCCGAGCTGCTCGCCCGCACGGGCGCGCGCGACCTCGAGGCCGCGTTCCTGACGTTGGCCGAGCAGGGGGCGGCGTGAACGGCACGGTCGCGACCGCGCAGCGGGTGCTCCGGCAGCTCTCGCACGACCGGCGCAGCGTCGCGATCGTCGTGGTGCTGCCGTCGATCCTGCTCGTCCTGTTCCGCTACGTCTTCGACGGCTCGCCGGTCGTGTTCGACCGTGTCGGTCCCCAGATGCTCGGCATCTTCCCGTTCGTCGTCATGTTCCTGGTGACGTCGGTGACGATGGTCCGCGAGCGCACGTCGGGCACGCTCGAGCGGCTGATGACGACTCCGCTGCGTCGAGGCGAGCTGATCGCCGGGTACGCCCTGGCCTTCGGCGCGGCGGCGCTCGTCCAGGCGCTGGTGAGCTCGGCGGTCGCGCGGTCGCTGGGGCTCGGCACGGGGTGGGCCGTCGTGCTGCTCGCGGTCGTCGACGCGATCCTCGGCACGGCGCTGGGCCTGTTCTTCTCGGCGTTCGCCCGCACCGAGTTCCAGGCCGTGCAGTTCATGCCGGCCGTCGTGATCCCGCAGCTGCTCCTGTGCGGGCTCATCGCACCTCGGGAGAGGATGGCCGACGTGCTGGACTGGATCTCGACCGTGCTGCCGCTCACCTGGGCGACCGACGCCTTCACCGAGTCGTTGACGACGTCGGGGATGAACGCGGTGATGTGGCGCGACCTGGCGATCCTGGTCGGCTTCGTCGCCCTGGCGGTGGCGGGCGCGGCCCTGACCCTGCGCCGCCGCACCCCGTGAGCGGACGGCGGCCGGGGCGTCCGGCGGGCCGGTCGGCGGGCGACACCCGGGCCCGGCTGGTGGAGGCGGCGCGCGAGCAGTTCGCGGCGCGCGGCTTCGCGGCTGCCTCGGCCCGCTCGATCGCCGCTGCCGCAGGGGTCGACCCGAGCCTGGTCAACCACCACTTCGGCGGCAAGGAGGGTCTGCTCGTGGCGACGATGGACCTGCCGATCGACCCCGTCGAGAAGATCACCGGCGTCGTCGCCCACGGCGTCGACGGCCTGGGCGCGCGCCTCGTGCGGACGTTCCTCGAGACGTGGGACCCGCACCGCGACGCGTTCAGCGCGCTGCTGCGCACCGCGATGTCGTCCCCCGACCACGCGCCCGCCGTCGAGATCGCCCGCGGAGTCCTGTTGGCCCG
Organism: Aeromicrobium sp.; assembly: GCA_023254755.1. Lineage (GTDB taxonomy): Bacteria > Actinomycetota > Actinomycetes > Propionibacteriales > Nocardioidaceae > Aeromicrobium. Next base: position 8,091 of record JALRKU010000224.1, read on the forward strand.
GCTGGCGACCGTCACGACGGTCGATCGCGCGGCGCTCGTGGTCGCGCAGGTGGTCGGGCTGGCGACGGCTCGCTACGTCGTGCGCATCGAGCCCGTCGCGAGTGCATCGGTCGACGACCTGGTGGCCGTCTACGGTCCGGCGGTGCAGGCCGTCGTCACGTCCGCCGGGCGGTGACGGGCCGTCAGGCGGCCTGCTCCAGGGCGCCGGTCGTGCGATCGATGACGCGGACGATCAGGGCGGGGTCGTCGATCATCGGCACGTGGCCGCAGCCGGGCAGCGCCACGTGCGTGGCCTCGGGGAGGCGCTCGGCCGCGAGGCCGGCCTGCGGGTACAGCAGGATCTTGTCGCGCGTGCCCCAGGCGATGGTGGTGGGCACGCCGACCCGCGAGCGGAACGCGTAGCGCACGCCCTGCTTGAGCACCGGGAAGAACCCGCTGCCGCGGCGCAGGGCCCGGGTGTCGCCGATGAAGTCGTCCGCCGACGTGCGCTCGCCGTGCTCGTAGAGCGCACGCCCGAGCAGCCGGCGGGCCTTCGTCGACCGCATGACCCGGCTGACCAGCGCGTCGGGCAGGTACGACGTGACCTTGAGCCCGAGCAGCACGGCGAGGGCGACCAGTCGGTCCAGACCGCGGAAGAACCCGGCCGGGCTGAGCGCCGTGACGGAGCGGACCAGGCCACGGGCACCGAGCTCGAGCGCGATCGCTCCGCCGAGCGAGTTGCCGACCACGTGCGGCCGGTCGATCCCCCACGAGGCGAAGTTGTCGCTGAGGTTCTGGCACGCGATGTCCATCGAGTACGGGGTGCCGGGCGGGTAGCCCGGCGACTCGCCGAAGCCGGCGAGGTCGATCGCGAAGACCTCGTACCTCTCGGCCAGCTGGTCGACGACGGGGTTCCACGCCTCGCGGCGGTGGCCGATGCCGTGGATGAGGACGAGGGGTTCACCGCTGCCACGGCGGGTGTAGGCGAGCTCTGAGATCACGTACCGAGAGTATCCATTCGCCATCGCGGTTGAAACAGTGACAGTGATACTGTCACAATCGACCGCGTGACAGGACCACTCGCTGGAGTCAGGGTCGTCGAGATGGTCGGCATCGGCCCCGGCCCGTTCGCCGCCATGCTGCTCGCCGATCTCGGCGCCGACGTGATCCGGGTCGACCGGCCCGGGGGCCAGGCGCTGAAGGTCACGGCGCCCGAGAAGGACATCACGGCCCGCGGGCGTCCGTCGATCGCCGTCGACCTCAAGCGACCCGAGGGCGTCGAGACCGTCCTGCGCCTCGTCGAGCGGGCCGACATCCTCGTCGAGGGCTTCCGTCCCGGGGTGACCGAGCGTCTCGGCATCGGCCCCGACGCCGCGCTCGCCCGCAACCCCCGCCTGGTCTACGGCCGGATGACGGGCTGGGGCCAGGAGGGCCCGCTGTCGCACACCGCCGGCCACGACATCAACTACATCTCGGTCGCCGGCGCCCTCGACGCGATCGGTCGCGCCGGCGGTCCCCCGCAGATCCCGCTGAACCTCGTCGGCGACTTCGCCGGCGGGTCGATGTACCTCGTCACCGGCGTCCTCGCGGCCCTGACCCACGCGCGCGCGACGGGCGAGGGCCAGGTCGTCGACGCCGCCATCACCGACGGCACGGCGCACCTGCTCGCGATGCCGTTGGCCATGCAGGCGGGCGGCGCGTGGAGCAGCCGCCGCGGCACCAACCTGCTCGACTCGGGCGCTCCGTTCTACGACGTCTACGAGACGTCCGACGGGCGCTGGATGTCGGTCGGTGGGCTCGAGCCACAGTTCTACGCCGCGATGGAGCAGCTGCTCGGCGAGGAGCTGCCCGACCGCAACGACCTGAAGCAGTGGCCCGCGCTCCGCGAGAAGCTCGCCGCGGTCTTCGCGACCCGCTCGCAGGCCGACTGGACCGCGCTGTTCAGCGACTCCGACGCCTGCGTGGCGCCCGTCGTGCCGATGCGCGAGGCCAAGGACCACCCCCACAACGTCGCGCGCGGCACGTTCGTGGAGCGCGACGGCGTCGTGCAGCCCGCCCCCGCCCCCCGCTTCTCGGCCACGCCCGCCGAGCTGACCACCCCGCCGTCGGCTCCCGGGGCCGACACCACCGAAGCCCTCACCGCCTGGGGCGTCGCCGACGTCGAGCAGCTGCTCGCCGACGGCGTCGTTGTGCAGGCCTGAACAGGAGACCCACATGAAGCGCAGCATCTTCGAGCCCGAGCACGACGCGTACCGCGAGACCGTCCGGCAGTTCGCCGAGAAGGAGATCGCGCCGCACCACGCGCAGTGGGAGAAGGAGTCGATCGTCCCCCGCGAGCTGTGGGAGAAGGCCGGCGCGCTCGGCATGCTCGGCTTCAACCTGCCCGAGGAGTTCGGCGGCGGCGGCATCGACGACTTCCGCTTCAACGCGGTGCAGATGGAGGAGATCGCCCGGGTCGGCGGCAGCGGCGTCGGCTTCGTGCTGCACACCGACCTCGTGGCCGGCTACCTGCTGTCGTACGCGACCGACGAGCAGAAGGCGCGCTGGTTCCCCGGCATGGTGACCGGCGAGACGATCACTGCGATCGCCATGACCGAGCCCGGCACCGGCTCGGACCTGCAGAGCATCGCCACCACGGCGATCAAGGACGGCGACCACTACGTCCTCAACGGCTCCAAGACATTCATCACCAACGGCATCAATGCCGACCTGGTCATCGTGGTCGCCAAGACCGACCCGAGCCAGGGCGCGATGGGCACGTCGCTGCTCGTCGTCGAGCGCGGCATGGAGGGCTTCGAGCGCGGCCGCAACCTGGACAAGATGGGCCTCAAGGCGCAGGACACCGCCGAGCTGTTCTTCGACAACGTCAAGGTGCCTGCCGAGAACCTGCTGGGGCAGGAGGGCCACGGCTTCATCTACCTGATGGAGAAGTTGCCGCAGGAGCGCCTCGCGATCTCGGTCGGCGCCATGGCGGCGGTGCGCAGCATCATCGACATGACGCTGGACTACGTGACGGAGCGCAAGGCGTTCGGCAAGCCGATCGGCTCGTTCCAGAACTCCCGCTTCGTGCTCGCGTCGCTCGAGACCGAGTACCGCATCGGCCAGGAGTTCGTGGACCAGTCGATCCTGGCGCTCAACGACAAGCAGCTCACGGTCGACGAGGCCGCGATGGGCAAGTGGTGGACCACCGAGCTGCAGGTCAAGGCCGCCGGCCAGTGCCTGCAGCTGCACGGCGGCTACGGCTACATGAGCGAGTACCCGATCTCGAAGGCCTACACCGACAGCCGCATCCAGACGATCTACGGCGGCACGACCGAGATCATGAAGGAGATCATCGGCCGCGGGATGGGCCTCTCGTCGCCGGAGCGGCGGCGGACGAT
>JALRKU010000027.1 GCA_023254755.1 Aeromicrobium sp.
GGTCGTCGCCGGGCTCACGCTGACGTCCGCCTCGTCCGTGGCGCACGACCTCTACGCCAACGTGTGGAAGAAGGGCACCGCGTCGGAGAAGGACGAGGTCACGATGGCCCGCATCGCGGCCTTCGTGATCGGTGGCGTCGCGATCGCCCTGGCGATCCCCGGCCAGAGCCTCAACGTGGCGTTCCTCGTCGCGCTGGCGTTCGCGGTGGCGGCGTCGGCCAACCTGCCGGCCCTGCTCTACAACCTGTTCTGGAAGCGGTTCAACACCCGCGGAGCGGTCTGGAGCATCTACGGCGGCCTGATCAGCGCGGTCGGCCTGGTGATCTTCTCGCCCGTCGTCTCGGGCAAGGGCCTGGACCCGACGGGCAAGAACCTGTCGCTGCTCCCCGAGAGCGTCGACATCAGCTGGTTTCCGCTCGAGAATCCGGGCATCGTGTCGATCCCGCTGGGCTTCCTGCTCGGCTACCTGGGGACCGTCACGTCGAAGGAACGCAGCAGCGAGGAGCGCTTCCCCGAGCTCGAGGTCCGGTCGCTGACCGGCGCGGGCGCCGAGAAGTAGACGCAACTCCGACGCAACGGCGGGGGTGGCACGATGAGTGACGCAGGCCACCCCCGTCGCCCGCCACGACCGAGGAGAGATCCGTGACCGACCAAGCCATCAGCAACCTGTCGCACGAGGACCGGGTGTTCGAGCCGCCGGCCGACCTGGCGGCGAACGCCAACCTGACGGCGGAGGCCTACGACCGAGCGGCGAAGGACCGGCTGGGGTTCTGGGCCGAGCAGGCCGAGCGCATCAGCTGGGCGGAGCCCTTCACCGAGGTGCTCGACTGGTCGAACCCGCCCTTCGCGAAGTGGTTCGTCGGCGGCAGGCTCAACGCCGCCTACAACTGCGTCGACCGGCACGTCGAGGAGGGCCGCGGCGACCAGGTCGCGATCCACTTCGTCGGCGAGCCCGGCGACACCCGTGACCTCACGTACGCCCAGCTCAAGGACGAGGTCAGCCAGGCGGCGAACGCCATCACCGAGCTCGGCGTCGAGGCCGGCGACCGGGTGGCCATCTACCTGCCGATGATCCCCGAGGCGATCATCGCGATGCTGGCCTGCGCGCGCCTGGGCGCCCCGCACACCGTCGTGTTCGGCGGGTTCTCCTCCGACGCCCTCGCCAGCCGCATCGAGGACTGCGGCGCGAAGCTGGTCATCACCGCCGACGGCGGCTACCGCCGTGGAGCTCCGTCGGCGCTCAAGCCGGCCGTCGACGAGGCCCTCGTCAAGATCGACAACGACACCACCGCCATCGTCGAGAACGTGCTCGTCGTGCGGCGCACGGAGCAGGACGTGCCGTTCGACTCCTCGATCGACGTCTGGTGGCACGAGGTCGTCGGCGAGGCCTCGACCGAGCACACGCCCGAGGCCTTCGACTCCGAGCACCCGCTCTACGTCATGTACACGTCGGGCACGACCGGCAAGCCCAAGGGGATCCTGCACACCACGGGTGGCTACCTGGTGCAGGCCGCGTACACGTTCTGGGGCGTGTTCGACTACAAGCCGGGCGACGTCTACTGGTGCACGGCCGACATCGGCTGGGTCACCGGTCACTCGTACCTGGTGTACGGCCCCCTGGCGTCGGGCGCCACCCAGGTCGTCTACGAGGGCACGCCCGACAGCCCGCACAAGGGCCGCTGGTGGGAGATCATCCAGCAGTACGGCGTGACGCAGTTCTACACCGCGCCCACCGCGATCCGTGCGCTCATGGGGCAGGGCACTGACTTTGTCACCAAGTATGACCTCTCCTCGCTCAAGCTCCTCGGTTCGGTTGGCGAGCCGATCAACCCGGAAGCCTGGAACTGGTACAATGACGTCGTCGGTAAGGGTAAGTGCCCGATCGTCGATACCTTCTGGCAGACCGAAACCGGTGGCC